>CAYZKF010000174.1:0-4147 GCA_964479135.1 uncultured Acidimicrobiaceae bacterium | reverse complement strand
GCCCGAGGAACCCGGTCACCTTCCCGTTGGGTACCTCGAAGTCGAGACCGCGCAATGCTTGTGTCTTCTTGTAGGTCTTGTGGAGCCCGGAGACGGCGATGGCCGGAGTTGAAGTCATGTTCTAGAACAATATTTCGGTGAAACCAACAAGGTCAACACCCTCCGGGCACCCAATGCAGGTCGAATCCGACAGGTCCAAGGCGTATGCCGATGACGTCACACCGTGTCGCCCCCAG
This sequence comes from uncultured Acidimicrobiaceae bacterium, assembly GCA_964479135.1. Lineage (GTDB taxonomy): Bacteria > Actinomycetota > Acidimicrobiia > Spongiisociales > ZC4RG35 > ZC4RG35. The sequence continues at coordinate 3,911 of CAYZKF010000174.1, read as the reverse complement.
CCGTCGGCCGAGCCTGGCCACCTTGGCCCGTTTGGCCGGGTCGATGGCATCGACAGGATCGTCACCACCCCTCCGTGCCCGAACCTCCACCGCCACCCGGTCTGGTCCATCCCTGACCAGGAGATCGATCTCCCCACCATCGACCACCACATTGGATGCGATGATGTCGAGGCCACGATCCTCCAGGTACCAACGGGCCAGACGCTCGCCGACCTCCCCCACTTCCCGGCGATGGCTCAGAGTGACAGCTCCGGCTTCTCCAACTGCTCAACGTTGACGTCGCGGAAGGTGAGGACCTGCACCTGTTGGAGGAATCGGGCAGGGCGGAACATGTCCCACACCCAGGCGTCTTTCATCTGGACGTCGAAGTACATCGAGCCGTTGGACTCGCGGACGTCGATGTCGACCTGGTTGGCGAGGTAGAAGCGTCTCTCGGTCTCCACCACGAATTTGAACATGGGGAGCACGTCGTGGTACTCCTTGTACAGCTTGAGCTCGACCTCGGTCTCGTAGCGCTCCAGGTCCTCTTCCATCTTCTCCTCGTCTCCGCTTCTGATCGTCGGCCTGGGCCGATCATATGCCCAGGCTCGATCTAACCAATACGGAATCCGGGGGAGAGTTTCCAGGGTGTTGGGTCTTGCTGGTGCCCCGTCGCCCAAATACTGACGGCGTGTCTCCGGGAGCTCCGCGCGCCGTATTTGACCGACAGACCACTAGAGCCCACCAAAGTGAGAGAAGGGCCAGATCACCAGAAACGCCTTTCCGATGACGTCTTCCATCGGAATGGTGCCGAAACTGCGGGAGTCGAAGCTGAACTGACGGTTGTCGCCCATCACGAATACTTCGTCGACGCCGATGGTGATCGGTTCCAGGGTGGGCATGGTCACCCCGTTGGGGAGATAAGGCTCCGAGAGTGGCACTCCATCGATGTGAACCCGGTTGTCCTCGATGGCCAGGGTCTCCCCGGGGAGGCCGATGACCCTCTTGATCAGGTCGTCGTGGCCCCGCACCCGCACCCCTACCGCCTCCAGCACCGAGCGGATTACCAGTTCGGGGACCGATTCGTCGATCTCAGGGGCGGCAGGGTCCCGGAAGACGATGATGTCGCCCCGCTTCGGCTCGCCGAACCGCATGCCCAGTTTGTTGACCATCACCCGGTCGTTGACCTCGATGGTGGGCACCATCGACTCCGAGGGTATCCAGAACGGTTGGACCAGGAAGGTCTTGATGACTACCGCGATCACCAGTGCGGTGACCAGCAGGCCGGGCAGCTCCCGCCAAAAGGGCCTGGGCTTCTTACGAGGCCGCAGCTCCGGTTCGTCGTCTTGCCTGAGGTGTCGGCCTGATCTTCGGGGTTTCAGTCGCGGAGCTCCTTGATTCGGGCCGATTTCCCGACCCGGTCACGCAGGTAATAGAGCTTGGAGCGACGGACGTCGCCACGCCGGACCACTTCGATCTTCTGGATGATCGGAGCGTGGACCGGGAACACCCGCTCCACCCCGACGCCGAAGCTCAGCTTGCGGACGGTGAAAGAGGCGCGGGGGCCGTCACCGTTGCGGGCTATGACAACACCCTCGAAGACCTGGACCCGCTCCCGGCCACCCTCGACCACACGGACGTGAACCTTGACCGTGTCGCCAGAACGGAACTCGGGCACGTCGTCGCGGACGTGCGCGCTCTCTACGGCTTGGAGATCGTTCATGGAGGCTCCTCGAAGATGCCGGGGCGATGATGGGGCCCCGGGTGGGTCGGATTCTATCAGTTCTCCGATTCGACGCCATTCTCCATCAGGTCGGGGCGTCTCTCCTGCGTCCTCCGCTGTCTCTCGGCGGACCGCCATTCTTCGATCCGCCGGTGATCGCCACTGAGGAGGATCTCGGGGACCGTCCATCCCCTGAAGTCGGCGGGCCGGGTGTAGACCGGCTCCTCGAGAAGCCCGGAGCGGAAGGATTCCTTCTCGGTCGACTCGGGGTTCCCGACGACCCCGGGAAGGAGACGGGTGATCCCCTCGATGGCCGCCGCCGCCGCCACCTCCCCCCCGGCAAGGACGTAGTCGCCCAGGCTGGCCTCTTCGTCGACGAAGTGGTCGACCACTCTCTGGTCGACCCCCTCGTACCGGCCACAGACCAAGGTGATCTCGGGGAGCAGCGCCCACCGGTCGAGCGTGGCCTGGGTCATCGGGGTCCCTGACGGGGTGAACAGGACACGGTGGGAGGATTCGAGGGGCTCGAGCACCGTGGCCAGCGGCTCGACCATCATCACCATCCCAGGGCCACCCCCGAACGGGGCGTCGTCGAGTTGGTGGTGTTTCCCCAGACCGTAGGCCCTGAGATCGACCAGATCGACGTCCAGCGCCCCATCCTCGATGGCACGGGCCACGATCGAAACCGACAGCGGCCCCGAGAACCACTCGGGGAACATGGTGACCACGTGGACCTTCACCCGGTCAAGGCTAGGAGGCTGACCGACGGTTTCCCCGCTCAGTAGCCGAGAAGTGAGAGGACGACGGCTCGCACCCGATGGCTTGCCTCGATATCGACCACGCCGAGACGACGGACGAGACGCTTGCTGTTGACTGATCGGATCAACTCACATTGCACATAGCTGGAGTGCGACAGGCCGGACTCGGCGCCACTCTCGACCTCGACATGGAGGGAGAGACCTCGCCGGGCAGTGGTCAACGGAGCCAGGATGGTGAAGGGGAATCCCGGCCCGAAAGTGTCAGGCGGGCCGAGGACCAGGGCAGGTCGGTGATGCGCCGGCTCGCCCGGGTGGGGGTCACCGAAGTCGACCAGCCAGATCTCGTCAGGTGATGCCATCGGCAACCGAGGTCGACTCGGCGTCGGAGAGGTATGCCTCCCAACCTTCGGGGTCGGAACGGAGCCGCTCCAACTCGGAAACGACCAGACCGGCGAACCGTTGACGATGCAACGCCGCCGTCGCCTGACGCACGGTGTTCATTAGCGACTCCCCGGTGGCCCTGCTGATCTCCAGCAATCGGTGATGGGTCTCGACGTCGACTCGAATGGTAGTGGTTCTCACAACTCCAGTCTACAGCCAGTAGATGATCTGTCTACCGGGTTGGGCTCAGCGGGCATGACGTGAGGCTGGCCATGCCGGGCCGGGTCTGTCTGCGTCGAGGTCCCGCTGACGACTCGAACCAACCGGTTCGGGCGACGGGCGACTAGTGGTCCATCGCGTAAGTCTGGTCGCGTATTTCGGCGAGCCAGGGGCGCCGTCTCGCCAGGACGCAGGACGAAGACGCACTGGCCCGTTCGGCGAGGACGAGGACGCCGCGAGCGGTGTCATCTGGCCGTCGAAATGCCAGCGGACTTACGAGATGGGTCACTAGCTGAGACGCTCCACGATCATCGCCATTCCCTGGCCACCGCCGACACACATGGTTTCCAGGCCGTAGGTGGCATCGAGGGTGCGCAGGTCGTTGAGCAGGGTGCCCATGATCCGGGCCCCGGTCATCCCGAAGGGGTGGCCCAGGGCGATGGCCCCACCGTGGGGGTTGAGCCGATCGATGTCGATCCCCAACTGGTCGACGCTGGCCAGCACCTGGGCGGCGAACGCCTCGTTCATCTCGATGACATCGATGTCGGTGAGACTCATCCCCGCCAGATCGAGGACCCGGCGCACCGCGGGCACCGGGCCGACACCCATGAATTCGGGGGCGAGGCCGGCGACCGATGAGGCAATGATCCGGGCGATCGGGTTGAGGCCCAACTCGGCGGCCCGGGTCTCCGACATCACCAGCACCGCGGCCGCGCCGTCATTGAGTGGACAGGCGTTGCCCGCGGTCACGGTCCCGCCCGGTTTGAACACCGGCTCCAGCTCGGCGAGCTTCTCCAGGGTGGTGTTGGGACGGGGCCCGTCGTCGGTGGTGATCGTCCGGCCGTCGGGGA
>CAYZKF010000173.1:0-4160 GCA_964479135.1 uncultured Acidimicrobiaceae bacterium | reverse complement strand
GTCGAGCTCATCGACCCGGACCGGGACGAGCCGTATGGGGAGAGGCCCGGGGGCCCGCGCAGGTTCATGGCCCAGATCTGGTTCCCGGTCGACCAGTCAGAGGACATCGACCCGATCCCGTGGACCGCCGACTGGGAGGTGGTCGCCCCCGCCCTCAGCCGGCAGATGGGTTTGCCCTCGTGGTTTTGGAACCAGACTGGTTACACGATGTCACATGCCGGCGACTCCCCCCGGGTGGCCGAGGGCGTCTTCCCGGTGGTGATCTACAGCCACACGTGGGGTGGCTTCCGCACCAACGCTCTCAACCAGATCGAAAGCCTGGTGTCCAACGGTTACATCGTCATCGCTCCCGACCACACCCATGTCGCCCTGGCCACGGTGTTCGAAGACGGTCGGGTCTACTACCAGGATCCGGAGGCACTCCCCGCCCCCGAGTCGGTGACCGAGACGGTCTATTCCGATGCGATTACGGAGCTGGTGGCCACGGCCGCCGGAGATCTGGTCACCATCCTCAACGATCTCGACGAGGGGCCGGGTGGGCCGCTCGGGTCGATCGTGACCGCGGCCGACCTCAACCGGGTGGGCATCTACGGGCACGGTGCCGGTGGCGGTGCCGCGATCAAGGTCTGTCTCGAGGACGATCGATGTCATGCCGTTCTGGCGATGGATCCCTGGGTGAGGGCGCTGACCGAGCGCGACCTCCAGCAGAACATGACCAGACCCGCTCTGTATATGCGGTCCGTGGATTGGGTGGGGACGCCCGACGACGCCCTATTGAGCGGTATCGCGGCCAGAGGGGAGGCAGTGACCTACTCGTTGAGCATCGAAGGCGCCTTCCACAACGACTTCCTGCTGACACCTCTGCTCAGCCCGGCAGCGGCCCAGTTCGGTCTGAAGGGTCCGATCCCGGCGGGCCGGGTTATACCGATCGTCGACAACTACCTGCGTGGGTTCTTCGACGTGTTTCTGCTCGGCACAGGCGCCGCCGGCCTGGAGACGGTCACCTTCGATGAGGTGACCGTCTCGGTGGTCGAGCCGTAACGCCTTGGGTTGTTGCTTGACTTCCAGCGCTTGCCTCGTGCGGCTCTAGCCCTCGGGGCGTTGCTGGGTGTCACCGGTGACAGCCTGGCCCGGGGTCTCGCCGCGCTTGATGGCGTCGATGGTGGCGCCGAGGGTGAAAGCGTCGGACTCGCCGATGATCTTGGCGACCACGATCCCTTCGGAGTCGATGAAGTAGGTCTCGGGAATGCCGAACACGCCGTAAGCGATGGCGGTTCGACTTCCCGGGTCCGCGAGGTAGAAGGCAGCGTCTGACCTGCCCGCCGACTCCAGGTAGTCGAGTGCGGCGGGAGGGCTCTCCTGGTAGGTGATCTGCACCAAGGTCACTCCCTGGTCGGCGAATGCGTCGGCGGTGGCGGTGAGGGCCGCGTGCTCGAGGCGGCATTGCAGGCACCAGGAGGCGAAGAAGTTGACCAGGACGATGTCCCCCCTGAGGTCTTCGAGGGAGATAGCCCCATCTCCTTCCAGAGCAGCCAATTCGAAGACGGGTGCAGGTTCATCGAGCAACGGCGAGTCGACCAGACCGGGGTCGGTGCCGAAACGGGAGGCGAGAACAACCGAGAACGCAACCGCCGCCAGGGCGACCCCATATCCCACCCAGCGGATCCCCCGATTCATGTGCAGGTCGCCCCCGAGCTGATCGCAGCCAGGTCCATCTCGATGAGGCCCCGTGAGTCATCGGCCAGTTCCGGGTCAGCAAGGATGGCCTCCAGGAGGTCGGACGCTGCTTGAAGGTCCCCGACCCCGCACCAGAGCACCTGTGCTTTCAGATAGCGAGCCACAGTCGAGTCCGGGTCGATGTGTAACGCCTGGTCGAACAGTTCCAGAGCGGTGGTCGCCTCGGCGTTCCCCTCCCACGTCATCCATCCCAGCCTGATCAGGGAAGCGGTGGTCTGGGACCCGGACGCGTTCTCTGATTCGGCCACAGCCAGATAGTGGGGGAACGCCGACCGGAACTCGCCCTCCTCGTAGTAGCGCTCGGCGAGAGCGAGCCTCATCCCGTCCACCTCGGGATGGTCGGCGTTGGCTGCGATCACCGCCTCCATGGTCTCGTTGGAGACATCGTCGAGGTCCTGGCCGGCGATGTTGGCGACCCCGGTGATCGGCCCCTCTCTCTCCTGGATGAAGAAGCCGGCAACGACAACGATGACCGCGAAGGCACCGGCGAGAACGAGGAGGGGAGCGAGGCGGCGACTCCGGGATCGCTCCGGGGGCCGCTCAGCGGGAGTCTCAGGTGGATGGCGTTTCCACCACAGGATTACTGCAACCCCCGCTCCGAGGGCGACCGCCGGTGCAACCCAAAGCAAGAGAGTCGAGCCGCGGGCCGGAGGGTCGAGGAGCACTGCCCCGCTATAGGAGGCCAGTAGCTCGCCGACGATGGCCTCGTCGGACCAGCCATCTGAAACCCTCTCTGAGACCAGTGCCATCATGTCGCGAGCCATTTGGGTGGGCGAGTTGGCGATGGTCTCGCCCTGGCAGACCGGGCATCTGATCCGGTCCCCGATCGACCTCACTCGGTCGGTGTCCGACGGGGCGGTGGCCACCAGGAGCACCAGCACGGCGGCCATGATCACGAGTAGCCCTGCGCTGACGAGGTTACGGGCACGCTCAGGCATCGGCGGTGGCACGTTCGGCCGCGGCCTTCCGCTCCCGGCGCCGCACCCTCATCGCCAGGAAACCACCGGCAACGGTTAGTAGGCCCCCCAACCAGAGAAGCCAGATCAGTGGTGAGGTGTCCAGTGTGATCGTCACCGCCTGGCTGCTGTCGGGAAGGTCGATCAGAGTCAGGTAGAGGTCGCCTCCTGGTCGATTGATCACCGCCGGGGTCCCGACCCCGGTCTGGCTGCCGTAGAAGTTCCAGGCCGGACCGACGACGGCAACGAGTGAATCGCCACGGGTGACGGTGAAACGGGCACCGATCGTCTCCCGTCCCGGCGCGACCTGGCGGAACGGTGATTCGTAGCTGACGGTGTAGCCCTCGAACGTGGTCGACTCGCCGGGGGACATGGTGAGCTCGCTGTGTGTGGACAGGTTGGCGGCGAAGGCTATGCCGATCGCCATCAGGACGACACCGATGTGGCTCAGCTGACCCGACCAGAATGCTCCATCGCCGGTGAGCACCTGCTTCAAGGCTGCTCCCGTCGACTCTCCGGTCTTGGTGGTGCGTCGTCCGGCCTGTTCGAAGGCCAGTCCCACGATGGTCCCGACCACGAAGAAGCCGAGGGTGATGCTGAGCACGACCCATCCGTTCCGGGTCACTGCCAGGGCGGTGGCCAACCCGGCGGCCACCGCGGCCACCGCCGGGTTGCGGGTTCGTCTCCAGATCAGCCCGGGCTTTGCGCCCTGCCACGGGGTGATCGGCCCGAAGCCCATGACCAGCAGCAGAGCGAACGAGAGTGGGACGGCGAGACGGTTGAAGAACGGCTCACCGACGCCGACCTGGATCCCGGTGAATGCCTCGAGGACGAGGGGATAGATCGTGCCGATGAGCACCACAAACGCGTAGACGGTGAGCAGGAGGTTGTTGGCGAGAAAGGTGCCTTCCCTGGACACGAAGGAATCGAGTCGGGGGGATGAGGAGACCAGGTGTGCCCGGGTTGAGAAGAGCACGAACGACCCGACCAGGGTGAGGACGAGGAATCCCAACAACACGGGCCCGATCGCCGACTGGGTGAAGGAGTGGACCGAGTTGATGGTCCCGGACCTGGTGATGAAGGTTCCCAGGATTGTCAGGGAGAAGGTGCTGATGACGAGGATGAAGTTCCAAGCCTGGAGCATGCCCCGACGCTGCTGGACGATCCCGGAGTGAAGGAACGCCGTTGCCACCAGCCAGGGCATCAGCGAGGCGTTCTCCACCGGGTCCCACGCCCAGTATCCGCCCCAAGAGAGCACCTCGTATGCCCACCATCCGCCCAACAGAATGCCGAAGGTGAGGAACGACCAGGCCACCAGCGTCGATCGGTGGCTGCGACGGAGCCACTCGGGGCCGCTGACACCGAGAGCCAGGGCTCCGATGGCATAGGCGAAAGGGACGGTCATGCCCACATACCCGAGGTAGAGCATCGGGGGGTGGATGGCCATCATCCAATGATTCTGGAGGA
>CAYZKF010000172.1:0-4218 GCA_964479135.1 uncultured Acidimicrobiaceae bacterium | reverse complement strand
ATCCTCCCGATCGGGTTCGCCGAGATAGCCCGGTGACACCTGGTCCCCAGCGACCGCGATCCGCCCGTCGGGCTCGATGCGGATCTCGACGCCGGGGAGAGGGTGAGCACGGTGTCGCCTTCCAGACTCCGGCAGGGCGGTGGCCACCTGACCGAAGGTCTCGGTCATCCCATAACTGACCAGGGCGGGTATCCCCGCCTCCCAGGCCCTCTCCACCAACCCCTCCGGTACCGGACCACCACCGATGAGCACTGCACGGAGACCCTGGTAGCGGCCCGGCAGGTGGTCGAGCGTGCGGATCAGCATGGTCGACACCATCGACACCATCGACACCCGGCCCCGCATCGCCTCAGCCGCGGTCTGCGGGTCGAAACCGGGGGTGAGGTAGACAGAGCCTCCGGCGACTGCCGACCTGATCAGGATGGAGAGGCCTCCGACGTGGTGGAGGGGCATGGCCAGCAGCCAGGTGTCTCCCGAGCCATGACCGAGATGTTCCATCGAGGCCAGGGACGCCGCTTCAAGATTTCCCAACGTCAGTCGGACACCCTTCGGCGATCCGCTGGTGCCGGAGGTGTAGACCACGAGCCGGGCAGAGCCCGGCTCGGTACCCCGTACCCCGTATCCCGTACTTGGATCTGGCCCGGCCGCCTCGCTGCGCTCGGTCCCCCCCTCGCCCCGACTACGTCCGGGCGGTCCCCCCACGAGTGGGCTGGCCACCTCGCTGCGCTCGGTCCCCCCCTCGCCCGGACTGCGTCCGGGCGGGCCCCCCACGAGTGGGGGGACAATGGTGGCGCCGGGGCCGGAGATGCCGGCGAGGATGGCAAAGACGGATTCGGGGTCGAGCTTGGGGCGGATCACGACCGGTTCCGATGCCAGACGCGCCTCGACCTCAGCGAGGGTCTCCGCATAGCTCCAGGATCTATCGCCGGTGATCAGGAAAGGCGACAAGCCGGGCTGTCGACGAAGCCATTCGATCATGACACGATTCTGGCCCTTATCCTGCTGGTTCGTGGTATCCGAGATTTTCGACCAACAGGCCTGGGAACAAGTCCCCGGGTTCGACCTGACCGACATCACCTATCACCGGGCCAGGGGTGTCGGCGTGGTCCGGGTGGCCTTCGACCGCCCCGAAGTCCGCAACGCCTTCCGACCCCACACCGTCGACGAGCTCTTCGACGTCCTCGACCACGCCCGCCGGACGACCGACGTCGGCTGTGTCCTACTCACCGGGAACGGCCCCTCCCCGAAGGACGGGGGGTGGGCGTTCTGCTCTGGTGGGGACCAGCGAATCAGGGGCAAAGACGGCTATCGCTATGACGAGGATGAGCAGGCCGACCCTGGGCGGGTGGGACGGCTCCACATCCTCGAGGTGCAGCGACTTATCCGATTCATGCCCAAGGTGGTGATCGCCGTGGTCCCCGGTTGGGCGGTCGGCGGCGGTCACAGCCTCCACGTGGTCTGTGACCTGACCATCGCCTCCGAGGAGCATGCCGTCTTCAAGCAGACCGATGCCGACGTCGCCTCATTCGACGCCGGATATGGGTCGGCCTACCTGGCCCGACAGGTCGGCCAGAAGAAGGCCCGGGAGATCTTCTTCCTGGGACACGAATATTCGGCACGGGAGTCCGAGGCGATGGGAATGGTCAACGCAGTCGTCCCCCACCAGGATCTCGAGCGGGTTGCACTGGAGTGGGGACTGGAGATTTGCGCAAAGAGCCCGATGTCCCAGAGGATGCTCAAGTTCGCCTTCAACATGCTCGACGACGGGCTGGTCGGTCAACAGATCTTCGCCGGGGAGGCCACCCGTCTCGGCTATATGACCGACGAGGCCGGTGAGGGCAGGGACTCCTTTCTCGAAAAGCGTCGAGCCGACTTCTCCGACTTCCCCTGGCACTATTGACCTGATGGCCGGGCTCACCGCCTGGAGGACCGCAGCGCGGGTCCAAACTCTCCCCGCCGGAGTGGTGCCGGTGATCGTCGGGGGAGGGCTCGCCAACGGTGAAGGGGTCTTTCGCGGCGACGCCTTCGTCTGGGCATTGATCGGGGCCGTCGCACTCCAGATCGCTGCCAACTTCGCCAACGATGTCTCCGACGCCAGACGTGGCGCCGACACCCCGGACCGTCTCGGTCCGCCCCGGATGGTGGCTTTGGGGGTGATCACCCCCAAAGCCATGTGGACGGCGACATGGGCGTCGATAGCCATCGCCGGGGTGGCCGGAGTGGCGCTCACCCTCATCGCCGGGCCGGCGATCCTGGTCATCGGACTGGTGTCGGTAGCCGCCATGCTCGGTTACGTGGGCGGCCCCCGGCCCTACGGGTACCACGGGCTCGGCGAAGTATCGGTCTTCGTCTTCTTCGGGTTGGTTGCCACTGTCGGCTCCCGGTTCGTCCACGACGGGACCACTCCGCTCGCAGCATGGCTGGTCGCCATCCCCATCGGATTGCTCGCTGCCGCCATCCTGGTGGTCAACAACCTTCGCGACATCGACACCGATCGTGCCGCGGGAAAAAAGACCCTGGCCGTCATGGTCGGCGACCAGCGCACCCGAACCCTGTACACCGCCCTTCTCTACGGATCGCTGGCCCTGATCGCGGTGTTCGCGGTGGCCGGATGGGTTCCAAGGGGCACCATGTTGGCCGTCCTGGTGATCCCTCAGCTTGTGACACCAGTGAGGATGGTTCGCCGGGGCGACCATGGAGTCGACCTGATCCGGGCACTCAAGCTCACCGCCCGAGCCCACCTCTACACCGGGGTCACCCTCGCCATCGGCGCATCTTTGACCCTGTGACCTGGAACCGGATGAAGTAGGGCGGCGTCAAACCGACGATGAGAAGACTCGCATACCTGTCCGTGTTCGCCCTGACCATTTCGGCCTGTCTCGGCACCGACTTTGCCGACAGTGTCCAGGGCCAATGGATCCTCCAGTCGGGGTCCCATGCCGAGCAATCGCTTCCGGTCCTGATTGATCACCCAATCACCATGCGACTCGACAGATCCGAGATAAACGGCGTTGCCGCCTGCAACAGCTATGGCGGCCAGTACCGGGTGGCCTCCAACGGCAACTTCCAACTGGTCGACGGGCTGGCCGTCACCGAGATGGCATGTTCCCCCGCCGAGGTCATGGAGGCTGAGAGCCGGTATCTCGACGCCCTGCTCCAGGTCAACCGGATCGAGATCAACAATTCGGTCCTGACTCTCAGCGGCAACGGCTACACCCTGACCTTCGTCCTCGACCCCGGCGCCCCACCCCCGGCAAGCCAAGGCCAGGGATCGGACAACCCCGACGAGCCGGTCTCGAGCAGCGAGTGGTTCGGCCCAGAGACGTTTGGGAGTTGGGTCCTCGAGTCGGGCACTCTCGATGGAGAGGCGATCCCCATGTTCGACTCCCACCCGATCACATTCGAGATCTCGGAGCGCGGTTTCGGAGGCTCGGTATGCAACGAATACGGGTTTGCCATGCCCCTCCCCGAGGACGGAAGCTTCCCCGAGATCTTCTCCACTCTGATGATGTGTCTGCCAGAGATCGTCATGGAGTCCGAATCGGCCTACTTGGACGCCCTTCGTCGTTTCCAATCGGCGACATTGGTCGACGGTCGCCTGGTCATCGCAGGTGACGGCGTCGAACTGGTTTACACCCGGGCCGGCTGATCCCGGGAACCCAAGATCGGCGGGGACCGTCCAATGACTATGAGACAAGCAATAGGCTTGGCCGTGATCGCCCTCGCCGTCGCCGCTTGCGGCGCCCCGGCCGGCGAGAGCCCGACCACCGAGACGACAACCACCGTGACCACCACCCCAGGCACAGCCCAACCCGAGGACCGGGTGGATCAGGCAATCGCCGACCTGGCCGGCCGCCTCCGGGTCGACCCCGTCGAGATCGAGGTCATCCGCTCAGAGGAGATCACCTGGAGTGACGGCAGCCTGGGCTGCCCCGAACCGGGAATGAGCTACACCCAGGCAATGGTCGACGGCTACCGGGTGATCCTCGGTCATGAAAGCCGGATCTACCCCTACCACGGTGCCGAAGGTCCCCCGTTCCTCTGCGAGTCGGACGAGGACGACGGCGGCTACGACTTCGTCCCACCGCCCGGTATCGATATCTGAGAGCTCGGTCGCTGCGCTCGATTGTGTACCTCGTACCGCGGCCGGATCCGGCTGAAGTTCCGGGGGCGATGACCGTGTCTCGGTCGCTGCGCTCCCTCGTTGTACCTCGTACC
>CAYZKF010000171.1:0-4233 GCA_964479135.1 uncultured Acidimicrobiaceae bacterium | reverse complement strand
CCGACTGTCAGTACGCCTACACCCGGCCCATCGTCGACCATGTGATGACCAACTACACAGGGGTGCTCAAGGTCGACGGCGAAGTCGGGGACAAGAAGGCCTACGACCCACGGGTCTACCTGAAGAAGGCGGAAGCGGGAATGGCTCAGCGGGTCGCCGAGGCCTGTGAGATGCTCGAGTCGGCGGGGAGGACTCTGGGGTGATCCCCTTCGAGCTCCCGCCCGAGACCTTCACCTGTGTGGATTGCGACGGCACCGCGCATCTCATATCCCACCTCCCCGTCGATGAGCCGCTGGAGCCAGGCACCCCGGTTGCCTACCGATGCAGTGACTGCATGGAGCGGTTCGACGTGGTCTGGGAGCCAGGGGACTAGGTACCCGTACCCCGTATCCCGTACCCCGTATCCCGTACCCCGTACCCCGTATCCCGAAAGTGCCGTGGCAGGTCTCTCAACGAAAAAACACCTCGCGCGAGAAGCGGAAACGCTCTTACACCTAGCAGCGCGCAAAGGTCGCGTTCGGGGTACGGGGTACAGGCATCGTGACCCATGCCACGGGACCAGGTCATCGCCCCGGAAACGACAGCAGGATTCGGTCGCGGTACGAAGTACGCGAGGGAGCGCAGCGACCGAGACCTCAAGCCCAGCGATCGACTCTGATCGCCTCGGGGTCGAAGCCCATCTCCCCACAGAAGGCTTCGAAAGCGCTTCGAGGCACTCCTTTCCACTCGAGATCTTTCAACTCCTCGGTGAGAGGCACATCGAGGCGGAGCATGGTCAGGTCCCGATAGAGGTGGACGTCGTCGACGCTCTCCGCCAGGGTGGCCGCCAGCTTGTCCGCCCCCCTCACCGCCACCTCCCACTCGGCGGCCCGTTGCGGGATCAGTTCCAGTTTCCGGTACCGGGCCAGCACCGTGGAGGCCGACTTGGCGCCCCAACCGGGTAGTCCGGGCACCCCATCAGCGGCGTCACCCACCAGGGCGAGGTAGTCGGGAATCGACTCGGGGTGGATCCCGAACTTCTCGACCACACCTTCCTCGTCGATGATCTTCTGCTCCCTCCGGTTGTAGGTGACGATCCGGTCGCCCAGGACTACCTGGGCCATGTCCTTGTCCGGGCTGACTATCACTACCTGGTCGACTTCTTCCACCCACCGAATCGCCGCCGTTGCCAGGGCGTCGTCCGCCTCGAACTCGACGTTTCCCCACACCACAACACCGATGGCCTCGAGGGCACGTTCGGCAAGCGGAAACTGAGCAAGAAGCAGGGGGTCCACACCCGCCGAGGTCTTGTACCCGGCAAACATGTCGTTGCGAAAGGACTCGATGACTGTGTCGAAGCTGGCGGCCAGGTGGGTGACCCCTGGCTCCCGGAGCAGACTCAGGGTCGACTCGAGGATCCCCAGGGTGGCCCGGATGTCAGAGCCGTCGGGTCCGGGGACGCTGTCCCGTCGCCCGAAATGGGCCCGGAACAACTCGTAGGTACCATCCAGGAGGTGGAGACGCACCAGGAGGATCCTACGGGAGATCGAGACCCCTGGGACACCGTGACCTCGGAGTTCAGCGGTCTGGGCCGCAGGCTCCGCGACACCTATCGGAATGTCGCCGATGAGAACGGGCCCAGCGAGGACCAGATCCGGGACGCCTTCGCCACCCTGGCCGGTGCCTGGGGCCAGGTGGCCGGTTCGGTGGGCGCCGCCCTCAACGACACCGAGGTGCGGGAGCATCTCAAGGCGGCCGCCAGCGCCTTTGCCACCGCCATCGGCTCAACCATCACCGAGTTGGGGTCCGAGCTCCGCAAAGGCGAGTTCCCGTCCGAAGAGGAGTGAGATCAACCGGAACGGGCCCGTCTGGTGAGCAGACCATTGAGCAGGGCGGCACCGGTAGCGGCGTCGTCGACGGTGACCGCAAATCTCCGACCGGACCGTAACCGGACTTCGATGGCCTCACCGCGTCTCAGGACCACCGCGGTTCGGCCGGGGACCATCCGATAGCCCCATCCACCCCACTCGCCGGGATTGAGGTCGATGACCCCGACGGACCCCATCTCCTCCAGCGCGATCCGCCGCACCGGGATCCCACCGAGACGCACCCGCAGCCCGTGGTCGCCGACCGTCACGCCGACATGGGACAACAAGATGGCTATGACGAAGACCATGACCGCCACCCACCTCCATCCCTCGGGGAAAAAGACAAAGAGGACAGCCATCCCCCCAGCGATGAGATAAGGGTAGAACACCCGGCAGGTCCCCACCCAGGTGACCTTTTCCCCATCGGCAACCTCGATCACCGCATTCCCGATCCCATCCCCCTCGTTGCCGATCGGGGGAAACCACCGACGCCCCAGAAGGACTCCGATGGCACCGCCGACGAGCGGAGCCGTCAAGACCAGGAGGATATGGCCCGGGCTCATCCGGCCCGCCTCGTCCCAGACGGTGGCGTCGAGGTTGAGTGACACCGTCGAGAAGCTGGCGGCCACCCCCAAGGCTCCGAGCAACCCGAGCAGTCCCATGGCTTCGGCACTGGGCCTGCCTTTGACCCGGAACATCGCCGACATGAACAGCCCGAGCCCGACCACCCCGACGGGGAGCATCGGAAGCGCCCACAAAGGCATCGAGTTGTCCGGCTGGGCGCCACGGCCCCAGTGGGAGGCGAACGGATCGGGCAAACGCTCCCATCCGAGGACGACCGGCACCAACCCGACCAGGGCGAGCACCCCGGCGAACCCCAGGACCCGACCCCACCCGCGCATCACCATGCCTCCTCGACGAACCTTGTCAGCTCGACCCGGGTCAATCCTTGATGACGGGCGGCCAGGACCAATCTCCGCGCCAGTTCGGTGAGGCCCGCTGTCGGGGATACCACCACACCGGCACGGCCCTTCCTCTTCTTGACCAGGCCCTCCGACTCCAGATGGGTGTAGGCCCTGAGCACGGTGTGCATGTTGACTCCCAGCGGCTCGGCCAGCGACCTAGCCGAGGGGAGACGATACCCAGGGTCCAGCGACCCGTCCGCGACCTGAGCCGAGATGGCATCGGAAATCTGTCGATAGAGGGGAACCGTCGACCCGGGGTTGACTCGAATCAGCATCCCTGGAGCTTACCGTTTGTTCTAGAACTAATCCGGATCCTGCCGATCGTGCTGGAATGCCCGTCATGCATCCGTTGATCGACTCCGCAGAGTTGGCGCGCCGACTCGGTGAGGTCAAGCTCTTCGACGTGAGATGGTCGCTAACCGACCCCGACCATGGTCGCAACGCCTATCTGGCCGGGCACATCCCCGGTGCGATATTCGTCGACCTCGACGAAGACCTCGCCGACCCGCCTTCAACATCAGGCAGACATCCCCTCCCCACGGTCGAGGAGTTCGCCGCAACCCTCGGCCGACTCGGAGTCAGCCCTGGCGACGAGGTGGTGGCCTACGACGACGCGGGCGGGTCGGTGGCCGCCCGGTTGTGGTGGATGCTTCGCTCCGTCGGCCACCAGGCTTCACGTGTGCTCGATGGCGGCTATCAGGCGTGGGTGGGTGAGGGTCGTCAGGTCGAAACCGGGCACAGGTCTCCGGTCGAGACCGTTTACCCCGACCCCGAAAAGTTCACCGGAGTCGTGGGGTGGGAGGAGCTGGACGACCGTATCGTGCTCGATGCCCGGGCCCCGGAGCGATTTCGCGGAGAGACCGAGCCGGTCGACCCCAAGGCAGGCCACATCCCCGGCTCGATCAACCGTCCCCTCACCTCCAACCTGACCGTCGACGGCCGATTCCTCGATCCGGTCGCTCTTGCCCAGCTCTACGTAGATGTCGGAGACCGCCCCGTGGTCGCCTGCGGGAGTGGGGTCAATGCCTGTCATCTCGCCCTGGCCATGGTGGTGGCGGGAAGAGACCTCCCTGATGTTTACGTCGGGTCTTTCTCGGAATGGTCGAGGAGAGACCTGCCAGTGGAGTCCGGACCGTGATCTCAGCCCGTGCGGTCGAGGCCATCGAAGCTTCCGACACCGACGAGTTGATCCGGGTGGTCGATGGCTTGTGCGCCGGCGGTGATTGGGACGCTCTGGTCGAGCTTCGGGTCCGGTGCCAGGAGGCATTGACCCGGGGACGCCAGCTATGGGGGGTCGACGAGCACGTTCGCTATCGCCTCGCCCTGGAGGCGCCCGGTGAATGGGCCGGGCCGGCGGTCTCTGAAGGTCCGGCGCGCTTCTCTCTCGGACCCCTCGCCGAAGTCGCGGCCAGTACCAAGAC
>CAYZKF010000170.1:0-4249 GCA_964479135.1 uncultured Acidimicrobiaceae bacterium | reverse complement strand
TGGGTGGTGGGGTCGACGCCTAATGGCCCGTCGCAAAAATACTGGTGTTGTCTCTCCGGCCCTCGACGTCCCTGGCTGCGTCGAAGGGCTCGACGCACCTCCCCGGGTGCGACTGCGCGCTTCTCCTTGCCAGATGACGCCGATGACTCGGAGCCACTCTCACCCTATTTCCGCGACAGAGCACTAGCCGACAGGCTCCACGATCTTCTGCTCCGCGGCATCACCTTCGAACCGGCTCTCCGTCTCGAGGAAGAGCTGAGCCGAGGACGAGTCGAGGAACACCAGACCCGTGTTGGTCTCCGGGGGAGTGATCACCCCGCCGGAAAGCCTCCACAGGTACATGTACACCACCGGGAGGAATCCTTGCAGATACGGCTGTTGGTCGATGGTGAAATCGAGCACACCTTCAGCGACCAACTCCACCGTCAACGGCAAGAGGTCGTATCCACCGGCACCGACCAAGGCGTTGGATCGCGCGTCCTGATCCCGCACCACCTGTCCCACCGCCTGGGTGCTACCGGCGTCGACAGCGAACATCCCGGTGGCGTCCTGGTTCCCCAGATACCAGGCTTCCACCGTGCTCAGCTCCTCTTCGAGAGTTGCGCCGGTGGCGATGTCGAGCGCCTCAATGTCGGCACCTGACTCGGCAATGGCGTCGAGTGCGCCGTCAATGCGAGGCTGGATGTTGAGCTGACCAGGGGTGGCGATGAACAGGGCCACCTTGCCGGAGCCGACCAGGTCGACGATTCGCCGCCCCATCTCGTATCCCGACCCGTAGAGGTCCTGTCCGACATAACACATCCGGCCGTTGGGTGCATCGGCGTTGTAGGACAGGACCGGGATCCCACGTCCCAAGGCGTCGTTGGTCGGTCCGTTGAAGGCGTTGAGGTCGACCAGTGCAACCCCGATGCCGTCAGCGCCGGCGGTTATAGCCGCCTCCATGGAGTTGACCATCTCCCCGTTGTCGGCGACCTCCGACCCGGTCCACTGAAAGGTGGTGCCGAGAATCGCCGAGGCATCCTCGATCCCGTAGACCGTGGGCACGAAGAAAGGGTTGGTGGTGACATGGTTGATGAACACGAAGTTCCACTCGGGTGTCTCCGGGAAATTGCCGGCGCCACCACCGCCGTTTCCGCCACCTCCACCTGTCGTCGTGCCGCTACCGCCGGAGGTGGTGCAGGCACTGATCAGCCCGGCGGCGGTGACCGTCCCCATCGCTTTGAGAAAGCTCCTACGCGATGGTGTCATCGGGCTCAGAGTCGCTAGATCCATCCCATCCTCCCTTGTCGGTCCGGCCGTTCCGGTCGAACGGCAGGGCGGATCCTAAGCCTGAATTGCATTGGCCGCAAGCGGTTGTCTGCATACCTTATCCATGCAAAGATTCGGCCGTCATCCGCATGAATTCGCTTGCTGTTGCAGGCCTTGATGTGGAGAATGCCACCGACTTGGTGAACCCAAGGGTGTTGGCCCGCGGGGCGACGTCTAGAACCCTTGGTTCCGACCAGAGAGCAGCTGAGAGTGGCTGAGCCCTGGGTTCATGTCGAGAGGAGAAAGGAGTAGAAAGTGGAAGTCTCGAACCCGGTGAGGTGGGGTGTCCTGGGTGCGGCCGACATCGCCATCGCCAAGGTGATCCCGGCGGTGAACCAGGCCGAGTTGAGTCGGGTGGATGCCATTGCGTCTCGGTCGTCGGATTCGGCAAAGGAAGCCGCGGCCCGGCTCGGTATCCCCCGGTGGTACGGGTCCTATCAGGACCTGCTCGACGATCCCGAGATCGAAGCGGTCTACATCCCCCTTCCCAACCACCTCCATGCCGAGTGGACGCTGGCGGCGGCGGCGGCGGGAAAACACGTCCTCTGCGAGAAGCCGTTGGCGATGACCAGTGCCGACGCCCGGAGGATGATCGATGCTTGCCAGGATGCCGGTGTCAAGCTGATGGAGGCGTTCATGTACCGACTCCATCCGATGTGGGTTGAGGTTCGCCGACTGGTCGACGACGGTGTCATCGGCGAGTTGGTCGCCATCCAGTCGTTCTTCTCGTACCACAACGTCGACCCCGCCGACATCCGCAACATCCCCGAGTTTGGGGGAGGCGCCCTCTACGACGTCGGCTGCTACCCGGTGAATGTGGCACGGATGCTCTTCGACTCTGAGCCCACCGGGGTCAAGGCGTCGATCAGAAGGGACCCGGACTTCGGAACCGATGTGGTGACCTCGGCCGTGCTCGACTTCGACGGCCGTCATGCCACCTTCACCTGCTCAACTCAGATGGAGAGCGATCAGCGGGTGGCGATTCAAGGAACCGAGGGTCGCCTGGTGGTGGAGATACCGTTCAACATCCCTCCGGACCGGTCGGCGAGGATCGTTCGCTACTCAGGCGGGATGCCGCCCGCCGATCCGGGCATCGAGGTCTACGAGATACCGGCCGCAGATCAATATGGAATCCAGGTAGACGCCTTCTCCCGATCTGTCCGCGAGGACGACCCGGTGCCGACACCACCGGAGGACGCCGTAGGAAACCTCGTGGTCATTGAGAGGATTTTCGCCGACGCCTCCGGATGACCAGACGGGCGCCTTGGCCCACCGTCAGACTGGTCCCGGGGGGCTGACCTGAAGCTGGGCATGGAAGGTGGGGGACAGCGCCGGATACAGGCCACGGTAGAGGCCGTGGGCCTCACCGTAGATGGACCGCAGATCGGAAGGCTCCTCGGACGGTTCGACGTTGACCATCACCCGACAGGCGGCGTCGACGTCGGGCAACAAACCCGAACCGACCGCAGCGAGCAGGGCCGCACCATATGCGGCTCCCTCCTCGGTCTTCACCGTAGCGATCCCGGCATCGAGCACGTCGGCGAGGATCTGACGCCAGAGGGCACTCTTCGTCCCTCCGCCCGAGGCGCGGATCTGGGTGGGCGGTTCCAGGCCGGCACCGATCATCAGGTCGAGCCCGTCTCGCAGTCCGAAGGCGACACCCTCGAGGACGGCCCGGGTCAGGTGCCGGAGGTCATGGCGGACGGTCAGCCCGACGAAGGCTCCCCGTGCCTCGGGGTCGGGATGGGGCGTCCTCTCCCCGGTCAGGTAGGGCAGGAAGAGGAGGCCGTCGCTCCCCGGGGGGACCCGGGCGGCCCCGGCCACCAGGTCTTCGAACGATCGGGCCGGGGCAAAGGCGTCTCGCAGCCAGCGGAGACTTCCCGCCGCCGACAACATCACTCCCATCATGTGCCACCGCCCGGGAACGGCGTGACAGAACGAGTGCACCCGCCCCCCGGCCTCGATCGCCGGCCCGTCTGTGGTGGCAAAGACCACCCCGGAGGTGCCGAGGGAGAGAGCGACCACCCCAGACTCCACCGCTCCAACGCCGACGGCGTTGGCTGACTGGTCGCCTCCACCGGCGACCACGGGTGTGCCCGGGTGAAGACCGGTCGCGGTGGCAGCCGCAGAGCTGACAGTTCCGGTGATCTCGGGTCCTTCGAAGGTGGCGGGAAACAGCGTCGGGTCGAGATCGAGAGCATCGAGCACTTCAGGGGACCAGGTTCGCTTGGCGAGATCGAAGAGGATGGTCCCCGATCCGTCGGCGACGTCCACCGCGTATTGGTCGGTGAGGCGATAGCGGACGTAGTCCTTGGGGAGCATGATCTGTCTCACTCGGGCCCAGTTTTCCGGCTCGTTCCTGGCCACCCAGAGCAACTTTGGTGCGGTGAACCCGGTGAGGGCATCGTTCCCGGTGATCTGGATCAGACGCTCCGGGCCCACCCGGAGTCGTATCTCCTCGCATTCAGAAGCGGTCCGCTGGTCGTTCCACAGGATCGCCGGTCTGACCACTTCTCCGCGCCCATCGAGCAGTACCGAACCGTGCATTTGCCCGGTGAGACCTATGGCTGTGACCCCGGAGGGCTCGACACCGCTCTCGGTGAGAAGCCGGTCGATGGCGTCCACAGTGGCGTCCCACCACAGCACGGGGTCCTGTTCCGCCCAGAGCGGGTGTGGGGTGTCGAATCCGTATTCGGACACCGCCACCCCTCCCACCTCACCGGTGTCGTCGACGAGGATCGCCTTGGTGGCGGTGGTGGACACGTCGAGCCCGATGACCGTGCTCATGGCTGGTGGGTCGCCACTAATTGTCCTGTGACCAGATCGTTTGGTTGACCCGGTTTTCGAGTAGTACTTGTCTTCCTGATGTGGGGGTGGGGTCGATTTCGCCGGTGTGGACTCGGGATTCCAGGGTTTCTAGGGATTCGGTCCCGTTGAGGAT
>CAYZKF010000169.1:0-4256 GCA_964479135.1 uncultured Acidimicrobiaceae bacterium | reverse complement strand
GGTTCCGCCGGTGACGGCCACCCTCACCGCCCGACCCTCATGTCTTCGACTTGGTCGGCTCTGTCTTGATCACGTCCCAGAAGGCGGTCAGGTATCCCCACATCGAACCGACGGTGGCGATCACCGCGATCAGCATGGCGTATTGGTCGAGATACCAGGGGCCCCACCGGTCGGGCAGTCTGAGGAAGGCGAGGAAGAGAGCCGAATACTGGGTGAAGGCCTTGGCCTTCCCCCAGGTGGATGGTTTGACCAACCCGCCCTTCTGGGCGACCACACCGCGCAACGCCATCACCGTGAACTCCCTGAAGATGATGATTGCCGCCGGCCAGGTGGAGACATGGTCGACGGAGACCAGGGCGAGGAGTGTCCCGGTGACCAGGATCTTGTCGGCAGTGGTGTCGAGAAAGGCGCCAAGGGTGGTCCCCCCGGTGCTCCGCCGGGCCAGATAGCCATCGAGGGAGTCGGTTATCGCGGTGACCCCGAAAAGGACGGCGGCAATGACGAAATTGCCCTCGATGTGGTCGGCCCTGACGAAGGCCATGATGGGGACGGTCATCACCATCCGGAACAGGGCGAGCCCGTCGGGCACGCTGAGGCGACCTCCTCGACTCACCCGGCGATCATAAGCGCTCCGACTTGTGAGCGGCCGATCAAGCCCAGTCGAGCGAGCGGGCCACCGCCTGTTGCCAACGACCCACCAGGCGATCCCTGACGGCCCCGGTCATCATCGGTGTCCAGCGGCGATCTTCGGCCCAGAGCGACCGGATCTCGTCGAGACCGGACCACAGACCCACTGCCAGGCCGGCGGCGTAGCCCGCACCCAGGGCGGTGGTCTCGGTGACCACGGGCCGGACCACGTCGACATCGAGGATGTCGGCCTGGAATTGCATGAGGAGCTCGTTGGCGGTCATCCCCCCGTCGACACGGACCTCGGCGAGGTCGACGCCAGAGTCGGCGGTCATGGCGATCAGGACGTCGCGGGTCTGAAAAGCTGTGGCTTCGAGGGCTGCCCGGGCGAGGTGACCCCGGTTGGCGTACCGGGTGAGACCGGTGATCACTCCCCGGGCGTCGGGTCTCCAGTGAGGGGCGAAGAGTCCGGAGAACGCCGGAACGATGTAGACGTCGCCGTTGTCCTCCACGGTGCGGGCGACGGCTTCGACGTCAGAGGAGTCGGAGATCATCCCCAGGTTATCGCGCAGCCATTGGACCAGTGACCCGGTCACCGCCACCGATCCCTCCAGGGCATAGTGGGTCGGCTCACCGCCGATCCGGTAGGCAACCGTGCTCAGCAACCCGGCCTGGGAGGTGACCGGTTCGGTGCCGGTGTTCATCAGCATGAAGTTTCCGGTCCCGTAGGTGTTCTTCGCCTCACCCGGTGTGAAACATGCCTGGCCGAAGAGGGCAGCCTGCTGGTCGCCGAGCATGGCGGTGAGGGGCACCCCCCCGAGAATCCCGACACAGGTCCCTATCTCGGCCACCGAGTCGACCACCTCAGGGAGCATGTGAGTGGGGACTCCGATGGCGGAGGCCAGATCCGAGTCCCAGGCGGTGGTGACCAGGTCGAGGAGCAGAGTTCGTGATGCGTTGGTGACATCGGTGACATGACGCCCGCCGTCGATCCCGCCGGTCAGGTTCCACGTCAGCCAGGTGTCCACCGTGCCGAAAGCCAGGTCCCCCCGCTCGGCTTCGGACTGAAGGCCATACTCGTCGAGGATCCAGCGGATCTTGGGACCGGCGAAGTAGGTGGCAATGGGAAGACCGGTCCGGGAGCGGAACCGGTCCGACCCGACATCGCCGCTCAGGGTCTCGCAGATGTCCGAGGTGCGGGTGTCCTGCCAGACGATGGCGTTGCACACCGGCTCGCCGGTTGCACGGTCCCACACCACGGTGGTTTCCCTCTGGTTGGCGATTCCCACCGCGGCCAGGTCGTCTCCGCCGAGACCGGCGGCGTCCAGGGCCCGTTCGATCACTTCGACGGTGTTGTCCCAGATCTCGATGGGGTCGTGCTCGACCCAACCCGGACGGGGGAGGATCTGGCGATGCTCCTTGGCTGCCCGGCCGATCACCCTCCCCTCTCCATCGAAGACCATGAACCTCGTCGAGGTGGTGCCCTGATCGATGGCTCCGACGTGCTCAGCCATCACGCCCCCGCCGCGCAGCCATCTCCTGGGCACGCTGACGGTCGGACGCCCAGGTCTCGACGACGTCGGCGGCGTCTTCGACGATCACACCGACCTCGATCGTCTCCTGTTTGGAGAAGCGACGGAGGACATAGTCGGCGGGGTCGATCGAGGTCGGGGGCCTGCCCACGCCCACTTTGAGCCGGGAGAGCTCCTTGGTCCCCAACGCCCGCTCCGTCGAGCGCACGCCGTTGTGACCTCCGCTCCCCCCCGCCACCTGGAGCCGGAGACGCCCGAAGGCGAGGTCGATGTCGTCGTGGATCACGAGGAGGTCCTCGGCGGGGACCTTCCAATAGTCGAGGACCGATCTCACCACCCGCCCCGACTCGTTCATATAGCTGAAAGGGGCCACCAGCATCATCGGGGAAGGCGGGGCGACTCTTGCGATCAATGCGGAGACTCGCGATGGGGCCCGACCCAGCTCGACACCGCAACGCGCGGCGACTCTGGCGACGATCTCGAAGCCTATGTTGTGGCGGGTGCCCTGGTAGTCGGGCCCGGGGTTGCGGAGCCCGACCACGACGACCATCGGGTCAGTCGCCGGCGTCGCCCTCTTCCCCAGCAGCCTGGTCAGCCTCACCGTCCGCCGGCTCCTCTCCCTCAGCCTCTTCACCGGCCTCGGCCTCGGCATCTTCGTCCACAACCGGCTCCTCGACGATCTCGGCGGCCGGGGCGGTGATCGACATCACCACCGACTCGGGGTCATCGAGATAGATCACACCCTCGATCTCGGGCAGGTCGACGATACGGAGAGAGCCACCCATCTCCACTGCGCTGATGTCGAGCTCGATGAACTGGGGGATCGCGGTGGGGAGGACTTCGACCGTGACATGGGTGCGAGCCGGGCTGAACACCCCACCTTCCTCGACACCGATCGGAGAGCCTTCGAAATGGATGGCCACGTCGGCGTTCACCGTTTGGGTGAGGTCGACCTTGACAAAGTCGACATGGCGGTACTCGTTGCGGAACGGGTGCCGCTCGATGACCCGGGCCATGGTGGTCACGGTCTCGCCGTCTTCGATCTCCAAACTGATGATGGCGTTGGAACCGGCATCGGTGTGAAGAGCGACATGCAGGTCGTGTGAGTCGACCGCGATCGAGATCGGGTCGAGTCCGGGACCGTAGACCACGGCCGGAGTCAGGCCCTGACGGCGGATCCGTCGAGAGCTCCGGGAGCCAGGGGCCCGACCGGTCTGGGCGCGCAGGCTGACTTCTGACATCGAACGACTCCTTGAAGGGTGGAAGGGGCCTCGAATTATGGTCGGAGCCCGGTCTCTATGCGATTTGGGACGAGCAACGCTCCGGTGACATCCGTACCAACTCCCCAGCCCCGAGTTCAGGCGGGGAGACTCCGGAGCCATGATGTGGTGTGGGCGGCGAGGTGATTGGCCGTGGACTCGTCGGTCCAGCCACCGCCACGGGTGGAATGGCTCGCCCCTTCCACGATCTCCACGGTGGCGTTGGGGAGGGAGGCGATGTGCTCCTCGAACAGGTCCATTCGAGCGAGGGCGTCCCGGGTTCCCTGGAAGAACAACATCGGGATGACGATTTCCGGGAACTGGTCGATCCGGAGCTTCTCCGGCTTACCCGCCGGGTGGAGGGGATAGGCGTAGAGGATCAAACCCCGGGCGGGATATCCCTCGGCGACCAGATAGGTGCCCATCCTGCCCCCCATCGACCGGCCGGCGAGGAAGAGGTGATCGGTCTCCCGAGCAAGGATGTCGGCCGCCGACCGATGACACTCGAGGAGCCTCGACTGCGGGTCGGGTCGCTTCGCCCCCCTTTCCGAATACGGGTAGTTGAAGGTGAGGACGGCAGGGCCGTGGGTGGCCAGGGCGTCGCGGAGTGCGACCATGAATCGATGGTCCTGGTTGGTGCCCGCTCCATGGGCGAGGAGTATCCCGGTGCTCCCCGACCCGGCCAATCTCCCACTTACCGTGCCGCCGTCCCAGGGGATGGCAATCGGGCGTGTCATCCACCAATCATGGCCGACTCGAGGCACCTTGGAGTTGTCCGCCTGGAAACAGCACGATCGGGCCATGGCGAACCCAGAGGCGGCACGCCGGGGCGAGATCG
>CAYZKF010000168.1:0-4309 GCA_964479135.1 uncultured Acidimicrobiaceae bacterium | reverse complement strand
CGACACAACGCTGACTACACGCGTCCGGACGTGATGCCTCCGGCAGGCAGGTCGATGGTCAGACGTGTAGACGAGAGTGTCTACGTTCTAGTAGACTGCTGGTCATGAGTACGACGATACGGGTGAGTGAGGAGACTCGGGACCGGCTCGCATCGCTGGCGACCACCACTGGGCGGCCAATGACGAGAGTCCTTGATGACGCGGTCGAAGCCCTGGAGCGGAAGGTGTTCTTCGACAGGTTCAACGGCCGCTACCAAGAACTGCGCGACGACTCCGCCGCTTGGTCTCAGATCGAACAGGAGCGGGGAGTTGAAGAAGGTGCGCTGAGAGATCTCTCCGAGTGACACCTCGTCGGGGCGAGGTCTGGCTGGTCGACTTCGGTGAGCCGGTAGGTCGGGAGCAAGCAGGGATTCGTCCCGCCGTCGTCGTATCGACCGATGCTCTCAACGAGGGGCCGGCCGGCGTCATCCTCGTTGTACCGGTCACCTCGGCCCGACGTGACCTGCCCTCGCACATCGAGATCGAGCCGGGGGAGTCGGGCCTCGATCATCCGAGCTACGCCAAGTGTGAAGATGTGAAGTCCGTCTCGGAGCGGAGGCTCATCGATCGGCTCGGAGTCGTTGGGCCCGAGACTCTCTTCGACATTGGACGGGTGCTTCGCTACCTACTCGAACTCTGAACAGCTTCCAATCAACGGACCGAGAACGAAATCACCAACGCCGGGCGTCGTGTAGTCCGCAACCTGAATGCTTCTCCGACACCGCCAAAAGACGACCCCCTGGTCATTCTTTCCTTGCCGAGGGTGACGGTTATCCCCGGCACACCTGACACCTGCACTTCGAGGTGATCCGGTAGATCGAGAATTCGCCCCAAGGTCTGACTGGCAAGCCTTCAAGGTTTCCGAGTATCCGACCAGCTTTCTAGTCTCCAAGCGGGGTCGCTCTGATCCTTCTGATGGCTCTCCGACACTCTCCGACACGAACGAGTGGGGTGAAGCCCACCCTGAACGTACCCGAGTAACCCCGGAAGCCGGCCAATCCATTGGGCGGGTGGGGTATCTACGTCACCTGTCCAAGGCGGAGACCGAGTTGTTGGCAAGCATGAGACCCGGTCATGGCGAGCGGAGGGCCTCCCAAGTCTGCACGATGGTGCCTGGCGGTGTCGTCGCAGTGACAGTCTGCCGGGCCGCAGTCGCCGCCGTTTTCATCCCCGTCGGCGCGAAGATCCACGAAGCTGCCAACGCCAATCGGTGTTTCCAACTGCAGTTTTGGTATCGTGGAGCACTGATCGGTTGGCATTCGAAAGGGGTGCTAGCAGAGGTCATAGGAGTAAAGGTCATGGCCGAAGATCTCAAGCTCTTTGCCAAAACCGTTGCGTTGACTGCGATCTTTGCAGCCATGGGTGCTTTGATACTCGACGTGGTGGGAGCGGGAATGACCTGGCCGCTACTGCCCGCATATGTCGGTCTGGTTCTCATCCCTCCGGCACTTCAGTTGGTGTACCGCCGCCTGAGAGGTCCAAGCGGGTGACACCGTGGTGACCACAACAAAGTAGTGACAAGAGGACCGGCTTGTGCAAACCGGTCCTCATCCTTTTTGTCTTTTCGCCACCGGCCAGATCACCGCGAGGACTCATCTTGGCCACCAGCGAGGAGGTCTCGGGCCATGTCACGTACCGCGTTCTCGTGTCTCTGGGCCATCCCCTGTTGGCTGGCATCGAAACGCCCGTCGACCACCACCTCGTAGGGTGTCGCCTCGAGCCAGGCGTCCTCGCCGGCTCCTGAGGCGACCAGGGGTTCGAGCAAGGTATGCAACTGGCTCAGATAGTCGGCGTGCCAAATGATCCAGCTTCTGATCTCGGCGGGCCCCGACACGACCGGCCCATGCCCGGGTACCAAGTGGTCGACATCGAGGTCTGCCAGCCGTCGTAGGGTTTGTTCCAGGACTAGTCCGTTGCCATCAGAGAATGCGGCGACGATTCCGGTGACGATGGTGTCGCCTCCCACCAGGACTCGGTCTTCTGGCAGATAGACACAGACGCTGTCTCCGGTGTGACCCGGGGTGTGGAACAGGACCACGTCCCGGTCCCCGAGGCTCACCTCATATTCGTCGGTGAACACCACCGTGGGGCGGGCCAAATCTGCGAGCACCTCGTCGGGGTCACGACCCACTCGTTCGGCATGACGCGCCACCATCGTCGTTACCTGGCGATCATGCTCGACATGGGCGATGACCTCCCCTCCCCGGAAGACCCTGCTCCCCAAGATGTGGTCGGGGTGGCCATGAGTAACCGCCAACAGGTCAGGCTCACGGTCCTGATCCCGGATGAACTCCGCCATGGCGTCGCCCTCTTCTCGATGCATGCAGGCGTCCACGGCGAGGGCCGATGAGGAACCGATGATGATGGCGTTCTTTCCGTCGGCGACGCTATGGGGGAAAACCCACACTCCGGGGATCAGCTCGGAGGTCATTCGCCCGACCGCAGAGAAGGTACGAGCTCCTGGTACTTATCGAATGCGGTCCGATACATGAGGGCATGTTCCTCTCTGGGGTGAAATACCGTCTCCACCTCCTGGGGCAGGTGGGGAAGGCTGTCCCAGTCGAACCATCCGAGGCCGATGCCGGCGAGCAGCGCCGTCCCGTATGAAGGAGCCGGGACGTCGATCCTGGTGACCGGACGGGCGAGCACGTCGGCGATCGCCTGGCACCACAGGTCGCTCCGGGCACCACCCCCGATCAGCTTCACCGTTTCCGCGGCATAGCCCCGATCCTCGAGGGCCCCGGCCCCGTCGCGAAGCGAAAAGGCCACCCCTTCGATCACCGCCCTGACGAAATGGGGCAGACGATGGCTACCAGACACACCGGAGAACGCTCCCCGCAGACTCGGGTCCCAGTAGGGCGACCTCTCACCTGCCAGGTAGGGGTGGAAAATGAGCCCATCGGAGCCCGGTGGGGCGTCCTCGGCGAGAGACGCGAACCTGACCAGGTCGCTGTTGGCCCCGGGGTGCTCCATGAAGACATCGTGGAACCATCTCAGAGTCGCCGCCCCCGAGTTGGTCGCCGATAGCCCCACCCATCTCCCCGGAATCACATGGTTGTAGGTGAGGAGGCGACGATCGGGGAGTGGGGTGTCCGAGATCGCCAGCACCACTCCCGACGTCCCCAGCTTGACCACGGTGTCACCGGGGGAGCGAGCACCGACCCCGAAAGCCTCGGTCACGGTGTCGCCCGACCCGGTGAACACCGGCGTCCCCGGGTTGAGCCCGGCCTCTGCTGAGGCACCGTCTGTGATCGACCCTGCCTGGCTGGTGGGTTCGAGAACCAAAGGCATCGATACCGGATCCCAGCCGACCAGACCGCAGAGCAGGTCAGACCAACAGCTCCCGAGCGTGTCATAGAGCTGGGTGCCTACTGCGTCGTAGGGATCGGTGGCCATCTCACCGGTCAGGCGGTATCGCACGAAGTCTTTGGTGACGGCGAACCATCGCGCCGCCGACCAGACCTCGGGCCACTCCTCACGCACCCAGGCGAGTTGCGGCAGGGTCCACCCCGGGCCCACCACCTGCAAGCTGATCTCGAATACCTCGTCGCCGACTTCCTCCTCGAGTCGACGCGACTGTGGGACGCTACGGAGATCGGACCAGTGGATGACCGGCGCCAGCACTTCTCCGGCCGAGTCGAGAATGGCGACGTTGTGTGCCGGCCCGTCGAGACTCAGACCGGCGACGCTCCGGGAGTTCAGTTGGCCGACACAGTCTCGAATCGACTCGACCGCCGACCGGTACCAGTCCCCGGCATCCTGCTCCGCCCAGCCCGGTCGGGGCCGGGTGGTCGGGTAGGCGACAGTCGACTGGGCCGCGACCATCCCTGACCGGTCGACAGCCACGGTCTTGCAACTGCTGGAGCCGACGTCGACTCCGAGAACGACGTCGCTGTCGGCCAGACGCATCTCCTCGGTGATCAGGGCCCCTTAGCTTGGTCCAAAGCCTTGATCTTGGCCACCTTGGGAGCTGACCGGCCGCCATCGAACTCCGAGACCAGCCAATGGTCGATGATGTTGCGGGCCACGGCAGGCCCCACCACCTGTGATCCCAGGGTGAGTACCTGGGCGTCGTTGCTCCTGCGGGCACGTTCGGCCGAATAGGTGTCGTGAGCCGCGGCAGCCCGCACTCCGGGGACCTTGTTGGCGGTCATCGCCATCCCGATCCCGGTGCCACATATCAGGATCCCCCGGTCGAACTCACCACGCTTGACGCGGCGGGCGAGAGCGACGGCGACGTCCGGATAGTCGACCAGGTCGTCGGCGTTGT
>CAYZKF010000167.1:0-4323 GCA_964479135.1 uncultured Acidimicrobiaceae bacterium | reverse complement strand
GGAACCGACGCTGATAGGTCTCGAGGACGTCGGGGAACGCCGCGAAGAGCTCGACGGTGATCATCAGGAGGTCGTCGAAGTCCATCGCCGATGCGCCGAGGAGGCGCTGCTGGTAGAGGCGGTAGATGTCAGCCACCTGCTCGTGGTAGAACCCGTCGCCCTGGTCGGCAAACGACTCGTAGTCGACCAGCTCGTTCTTCGACTTGGAGATGACCGCCTTCATCGCCTTCTCGGGGAACCGCTTGGTGTCGAGGTCGAGGTCTTTGATCACCATCCTGATCAGACGGAGCGAGTCGGCCTCGTCGTAGATGGAGAACCCGGACCGGTATCCAAGACGGGTGGCCTCTCGGCGGAGGATGCGGACGCACGCCGAATGGAAAGTGCTCACCCACATCGATCTGACCATCCCACCGACCAGCGCACCGACCCGCTGTTTCATTTCGTCGGCGGCTTTGTTGGTGAAAGTGATGGCCAGCACCGCCTCGGGGGACACCCCGAGGTCACGGATCAGATGGGCGATCCGGTAGGTGAGAACCCTGGTTTTTCCCGATCCGGCACCTGCGACCACCAGCACCGGGCCCTCGGTGGCAGCAACCGCTTCCCTCTGCGTCGGGTTGAGATCGGCGAAGAGAGGGGTGTCGGCCGGGACATCGTCGGTGAGCCACTCGGCCTGCATCTAGCCCGATGGTACTGCCGGGCGGAGACAGAACCGACCGGCGCCTAGACGGACTCCGCCATGTCGGGGATCTCCACCACCGCGGTTCGGTCCTCGTCGGAAGTGCTCACCATGTCGGGGTCGGGGAGAATGGAACGGCGTCGCAACGGCAGCGAGAAACAGAAGCGGGCCCCGGTGGGGAAACGCCTCTCGTACCACACGTCGCCACCCATGACCCGGGCGAGACGGCGGGCGATGGGCAGGCCCAACCCGATCCCGGTGGCCTCCCTGGCGTCACCCTTGGACAATTGCTCGAAGTTCTCGAACACCCTCCGGGTCTCCTCATCTGGGACCCCGGGGCCGTTGTCAGAGATGATCACCGTGTATTGGTCGCCGACGACGAACCCTTCAACCAGGATCTGGTCCCCACCGTATTTCCGGGCATTCTCCATCAGGTTGCGGACGATCTGCTGGACCCGGCGACGGTCGGCGAACACCCGGACACCGTCAGGCAGCGACACCAGCGAGGTCTTCTTCCCGCCGTTGGGGAACACCATCAGGGCGACGTCTTCTATGAGGTCGCCCAGGTCGAAGAGCTCGGGGTCGAGGCGGAGGCGGTCGGCCTCGAGTCGGGGAATGACCAGCACGTCCTCAACCAGGTCGCCGAGATAAATGGCCTGGCGATTGATGATATTGAGGAACTCGGTCACCTCGTCGGAAGGGAGGTCCTGCCAAGACTCGACCAGGGTGTCGGCGAACCCGGCGATCGAAGTCAACGGGGTGCGCAATTCGTGGCTGACCATGGCCACGAAGTCGTTCTTGATGGTGTGGGCCTCTTCGGAGAGCCGTCTCACCTCTCGTTCACGCTGACGACCCTGGGCGGTGATCCTCCAGGCCCAGACCACGGCGGCGACACCAATCAGTGGCGATAGGTAGATCAGCAGATCCAAAGAGCGCGACAGGTCAGGCATGCCGTTTCAATTATCGGCCCTGTCCGCCCCGGTCTGAAGGGGTGTACCCAAGGCGCACCTCGGATGCAGAACCAGGCTCAGAACGGTCTATGCCCGGCTCTATGCAGTGTCGGCGGCCTCCAGCCCGAGCAGCTGTCTCAGTGTCTTGGTCAACACCCCTTGACGGAGGTCGAACTTGTCCAGGTAGGCGTCAACACCCACCTCCCAGGCAGCCTTTTTCTCCTCTGGAGTTGCCACCCCGGAAACCATGATGATGGGCACCCGTATCTCCGATGCCCGCATCGCTCTGACCAACTCGACTCCGTTGGACCGTGGCATCGAGTAGTCGACCACCATTGCGTCGAAACCGTCGGTAGCCATCGCCAGGACGGCCTCACGCGCCCCGCCGGCGACCTCGACTTCGAACCCGGCACCATTCAGCGTTGCGGAGAGAAGCTGGCGAACCCCAGCCGAGTCGTCGACCACCAGAACCTTCGGCTTCACCTCGCCGAGGCTTCGGGGTCGCTGACGTGCGATCACCCCGAGGAAGTTGGGGTCGAGCACGACCAGGACCTGACCGCCACCCAACATTGCGGCCCCGGTGATGTGGCTGGCCCCTTCGAGGATCGGGCTGAGGCTCTTCACTGCGACCCGCCGACGATCGACCAACTCGCTGACTGCGACCGCCACCAGACCCGAACGGGTGCTGACCACCAGCAACTCCGACTCGTCGCTGGGTTCGGGAGCCCCGACGGCCAGAGACAACGAGACCAAAGGGATAGCCGAGCTTCTGAACCGAAGCGACCGGCCGACACCGGTGGCAGTGATCTCCGCTCCCGACAGGGGCATCGTGGCCTCCACTGCTGCTTCGGGAATGCCCCAGAACTGATCGCCGAGCGCCACCACGACCACGTTCTGCAAAACCATGGAGAGGGGAAGCACCAGAGTGACCGTGGTCCCCTGCCCTCGGGCCGACCTGACATGGACCGCACCATTGACCGCGCCCACCGCCTCCTGGGCCGAGGGGAGACCCTCACCACTCCCCGAGAAGTCGGTGACCTCAGTCGCGGTGGTGAAGCCATGGTGGAACAGAACCGGTGAGAGATCGGGGGGCACCACCGGGATACCGCGCTCGTCGGCGACTTCCGCGACCCGGTCCCAATCGATCCCGGAGCCATCGTCGCTGACCGATATCTCTACACTCTGGTCGATCACATCGGCCCGGACCCGCACGGTTCCGGTCGCCGTCTTCCCCGCGGCCACTCTCACATCGGGGGGCTCTATCCCGTGGTCCACCGCGTTGACCAGGAGGTGGCGCACCGGCTCCCTGATCAGATCGACGATCTGGCGGTCGAGTTGGACATCCTCCCCCTCCACGACGACCCGCACGTCTTTGCCCAAGCGCCTCGCCAGGTAGCGGACGAATTGGGGAAAGGTGGACACCGCGTCGAAGAAGGAGACATTGGCCAGAGCCACGGCCTGGTCCTGGATATCGGAGATCGAATTGCTGAGCCGCTCCAACTGGTGGCGCCACGACCGGCGAAAGATCTCGGGGTCGGCACCCTCAATGGAGACCAGGGACAGATCGGCGAGGGCATCGGCGTCAAGGGCCACCTCAACGACCCGATTGATCAGCCGGTAGAGATGCCCGGTGTCGACGCGGGTGGCGCCACCGAGAAGCGACTCCGAGACCGAGGTGAGAAGGCCACCGAGACTGGTTGGGTCGGGAGACCACGGCGCAACCTCGACGGGGTCGGCAGTCTTCGCAGGGTCGATCCTCTCGACAAGCTCGGCCAGCTCGGAGTCCTGACCTTCGTCGAGGGCCGAGACGAGACGACCCGCGGCCGCTTCCATGGCCACGATCGCCTCGGCGGTAGGGGCCTCCTCCTCTTCAGAGACCGACCGCCAGAGACGCTC
Organism: uncultured Acidimicrobiaceae bacterium; assembly: GCA_964479135.1. Classification (GTDB taxonomy): domain Bacteria; phylum Actinomycetota; class Acidimicrobiia; order Spongiisociales; family ZC4RG35; genus ZC4RG35. The sequence goes on along the minus strand of CAYZKF010000167.1, from coordinate 801 downwards.
CAGCGCAGCTCCGGCATCGCGGATGGCGTCGAAACCGAGGAGACCCGCCGAGCCTTTGATGGTGTGGGCGTCACGGACCAGGTCGGCGACCGCCTCTGGGGACAAGCTGCCCCCCGCCAGGTCACGGGCGCCCGCGACCAGACGACGCGAGCGCTCATCGAGCTCCTCGCGGAAAATCCGGGTCAACTCGGGTGTGTTGAAGTCCAAAGGTCTTCAGTTCCTGGGGTTGCCGTATCCATCGGCATACCCCCATCTCGCCTGAATGGACCTATAGCCCCATGGCCGGAGATGGTCACCGAAGCCTACGGGTCGTCCGGCGAACCGGAGGCTCGGCCCAGATCGAACGGGACCAGGTCGAGATCGGATGCGAAGAGCTCGTCGTGGGTGACCACCACCAACGCCCCCGGATAGGCGGCAAAGGCCCGTTCGACTCGCTCGATAGAAGGAATGTCGAGGTGGTTGGTGGGCTCGTCGAGGAGGACCAGCCAGGCTGCGTCGCTCAGCCCGAGGGCAATCGCCAGCTTGCGCGCCTCCCCAGGAGAGGGATTGCCTGACGCCAGCAGGGTGTCCGGCGCCACCCCAAGTGCGGCGACCGCCGCCAGGACCCTCCCCCGCTCCGTGGTGCCCATGCCCCGGAGTCGAGCGGTCATCTCGTCAACCTGTGTTGTGGTCAGCTCTTGTTCGAGATGGAGGATCCGTTCCTCGGGTACCCCGGCCCGGGCCCTGAGGGAGGCCAACAAGGTGGACTTGCCCGAGCCGTTGGGGCCTCGTACCCAGATGCGGTCGCCTCGCTCGACTGCG
>CAYZKF010000166.1:0-4346 GCA_964479135.1 uncultured Acidimicrobiaceae bacterium | reverse complement strand
GCTCGTCCTGGAGTTGGTCTTCGACCGGGGGGAGGTCGTCGATGGCAGCGCGGTCGGCGTCCGAGACAGGCTGGGTGTCGTCGTAGAAACCCTCGATGGTCACCCTTCCCGAGCGGTCTTTGCACCCGGCGAGGAACCGGGCGAGCTCGAAGGCAGGGTTGGGCACCCAGTTGCCGTAGTGCCCCGAGTGGAGCTCGCGTTCCGGCCCGTAGACGGTGAGGTCGAACCCGGTGTAGCCCCGCACTCCGAACACCACCTGGGGCACCCTGGTCTGATGAACCGGTCCGTCACAGAGAAGCCAGGCGTCTGCCCGGAGCCGGGGGGCCAAGAGTTCCATGTACCGACCGAGGTTGGTGCTCCCCGACTCCTCCTCACCTTCGAAGAGGAACACCAGGTCGACGGTCCGCTCGATTCCTGCGTCGGTCAGGGAATCAACCGCGGCGATGATCGAAGCGAACGGGGTCTTGTCATCGGATGCCCCGCGGGCGTAGATCCGCCACTCCGGGTCGATGGTGTCTCCCGGGCCGGGAAGATCCAACGGCTCGCCGCCTTCATGCCACGGGCCGCTGGCGAGGACGCCACTGAAAGGGCTGGTAGTCCATTCGGATGGATCGACCGGCTGACCGTCGTAGTGGACGTACACCCCGAGGGTGGCGGTGGGGGATTCGGTACGAAGCTCTCCGATCACCAACGGACCGGCCTCCGGGAGCTCGATGACTTCCATCCTGGCTCCTCGGGCCTCGAACCTGGCGACCAGCTCGGCGGCGTTGACCTTCAGGTCGTCGATCGACCCGGTGACGTTGGGGATCTGGAGCAGGGCGACGAAATCCCTGATCACCTCCCAACCGTGGTGGCGCCGATGCCTCGCCGAAGCTGCCAGGGCCGACCGTTGAGAAAGTGTTTTCTCCATGGCGTCGATCGTAGGCGAGGTCGAGAAGGGGATCGCCGCCGGGGTTCATTGGATCGGTGCGTCTGGCAATGCCGGCCAGCCCCGAACCGGAGACTCTCAGACCACCTTGCCCTTCGACTTGCGGTCGGCGGTTTCTTTCTTCATCTTCTTGTCCTGGCGTTTCTGCTTGAGGTCCCGGGCGGCAACCTTCTTGCTGCTCCGGCCGGCCTTGTCTTTGCTTGCCATCGTGTCCTCCATGCGAGCCGTCTTGGCGGCGATGACACATCCTCCCACCTAGACGGGGGTACCCGGCCCGAATAACTGAAGAACCCCCCGGTTTGACAACCAAGGGGGTTCTGAGGTCGGGGAGTGCCCGGCCTGCGGATCTCTGTCGAGACCCCGGCCCGGCCCACCCCGGGTCTTTGAGCCGGTTGGCTCTTATCGGGACTTGGCGATGTTGACCTTGAGCTGACGCCCGCCGTGGTCCCGGCCGTCGATGGCAGCGATCGCCTTCTGGGCGTCGTCCTGGGACGACATCTCGACGAATCCGAATCCCCGGGATCGCCCGGTGTCACGGTCGGCGACGACCTGGGCCTTGGTCACTTGACCGTGCTCGGAGAAAAGCTTCTCCAGCTGGGCCGAGTCGGTCTCGAAGGCAAGGTTGCCCACATAGATGTTTGCAGTCATTACATGCTCCTTTGAGCTGTACCGTCGATGTTGCACCCCCCGCATGTCACTTGCGCCAGAGGAAACGTCCTCGATGAGGGGTTGTCTGGCAGGTGCCAACGGCGACTCCACCCGACGGAACGAAAGAAGCGAAGAAAGGCGTGGCACGCTCTGAGCGCGTGCCCTGTGTCATCAGCATAGAGGGTTCCTGCAGTTAGCGAGACTCCACTCGGAAAACGTCAGCCAACCGGGCGCGAGGGTCGGGCTGTCGAGCCGGTATTGGACTCCGTCTTCTCCGGGTAATAAGGGTGACCTGCTTTGCTGCCGATGAGATTTCTCTGAGACGCACCGACTTCGACATGATCTGGCGACCACCAGCCCTAGCCATTGGATCGAACCATCCTCGACATGCCGACCGCCGAGGTGGGGCGTGGGTCTGACCGACGAGACGTTCGGGCCGTTGCTCGAGGCGGCCCGATCTGGTGCCGAGTGGGCATGGGCCGAGCTGTATCGGGAGTTGGCCGGACCGGTCACCGGATACCTGGCCAGTCGTGGGGCCAGCGAGCCCGAAGACCTCACCAGCGAGACTTTCCTCCAGGTGGCCCGTCATCTCCACTCGTTCAGCGGGGATCTCGGGCAGTTCAGGTCCTGGGTGTTTGTCATCGCCCACCGCCGACTGCTCGACGACAGGCGAAAGGCGAGTCGTCGCCCACAGTTGGTAGAGATCGACAACGAGCCACCCGCCGGTGATGCCGAAGCCGAGGCGATGGAGCGGTTGGTCACCGCAGAGGTGAGGGCCGCCTTCGAACTTCTCAGCGAGACCCAGCGCGACGTCCTGTCGCTGAGGATCATCGCCGGGCTCACCCTGGCTGAGACCGCCGAAGTCGTAGGCAAGAAAGTGGGTGCGGTCAAGGCGGTTCAGAGGCGGGCGATCATCTCGCTTCAGTCCAAGCTGGAAAGCGAAGAAGTATCCATTTGAGCTTTTCCGGCGTTAACCATATGTAATGCCCCGCAACAAGGCCACCGACAAGGACATCGAGCGATTCTTCGCCGGGGAGACACCTGAGAACTCCTCGTTGGCGATGCTCAAACCCATAGTCGACCAACTCCACGCCGGGTGGGGCCGTACTCCAACGCCGGAGAGCGTCTCCGCCTTCGCCCGTTCCGCCGCCGGGCTCTCGGCATCGTCGTCGACCGGGGTCGGGGCAACCCAATTGTCTCCCACCCCCAAGCGTCGTCGCCGGCTTGTCCCCAGACTGGCGGTCCCCCTGGCTCTCGTCATGCTCGTTTCCGGGCTGACCGGAGCGGCTATCGCAGCTGACGGAGCCGTCCCCGGCGACCCGCTCTACGGGTTCAACCTGATGCTGGAGAAGGTGGGCATCGGGCAGGGAGGCGTCGCCAAACGTTTCACCGAGGCCGCAGAGTTGGCATCGAGAGGCGACGAAGCAGGGGCCTTGGCCCATGCCGCCGAGGCCATCGCCACCGAGGACCCCGACGATGTAGCCACCGCGCAAGCGGTTTCCGGTCTGGAGCATGCCATCGACCAGCTCACCGCCGAGGTGCCCGGGCAGTCCAACGAGGCACGGGGACGTGTCGCCGCAATGCTCCAATGGATGATCGACAACGCCGGGCTGATCCACGACCCGGAAGCTGAACCGGGTGCTTTCGGAAGGGGCGTCGCCGCCATGGCCCGTCAGATCGGGGGCAAACCCGATGGCCCGGCCGAAGAGTCATCCAAGAAGCCCAAGAACAATGACGTGGGCAACAGTGGGGAGTTAGGTGGGCAATCAAAGGGTCCCCCTGGCCCGCCCACCGAAGGGATTCCGCCCAACCGTCCCTGACCCCCTGTGCCCCGGACACCGTGGGCCGGCGGCGGGGAGAGCGCCGGCCCAACGGTTCACCATCATCACTATCGGTCCCCGGTCCTAACCTCGTGGGATGCGCCTGGGCAACTTGCTGATCGGAATCGGGGTGGCTTTGGTGGTGGTCGGGGCCCTGGTCCGGTTCTTCCCCGGCGCCTTCTCCTGGTTCGGCAACCTCCCCGGCGACATCCGGATCGAAAGGGGGACCTCGCGGGTCTTCGTACCGATCACCTCGATGATCCTGGTCAGTGTGGTCGCCACCGTCGTCGTCAACCTGGTCGGAGGGATCCTCAGGGATCGGTGACCAAATCAGTCGAGTCGCCGTGCCCTTCTTCGAATCGGGTGGCGATCACTCCGAGCCGGCGCTGGCGTCGGCGAAGTGGTCCGCGAGCTGGCGGAACTGTCGTTTGAAGGTCCGGCGGGCCAGACCGGGGTAGGCCCATCGGGCAAGCCCAGGGGGCCGCTTGAACGATGCCTTGGTGACCTGGGTCACCCGACAGCCTCCGTCGACGGTTTCGACCGTCATGGTTATCACCCTCTCCTGGAACCTGTCGTCGACGTTCCAGGTCACCGAATTTTCGGAGAGCGAGGTCAGTTCGACGTCGACGTCGAACTGGACCCGACTCCCGCCGGGACGCTCCAAATGTTGATGGAAGCGGAACCGTGAGCCGATCCCCACCGGCTCGTCGGTGAGAAGGTCGACGGTCTCCACATTGGCACACCACAACGGATCGTTGCGGGTGTCGACGACGAACCGGAAGACCTCATTGGCCGGGGCGGCGATCACCGCCGACACTTTGATCGGCCTGGTCGGGTAAGACGCCATGGTCCACCGAGAGTATCGCCCCACGGTCGCCGTCAGGACCTCTCGACCGCTGGGACCCTTAGTGCCCCCCGTCGTAAGTACGTGGGTGTTCCGACGGCCAGCG
>CAYZKF010000165.1:0-4354 GCA_964479135.1 uncultured Acidimicrobiaceae bacterium | reverse complement strand
GAGCACGGCGACTGCCATCCTCGAGTACCAGGCCGCCCTGGCCCTGGCCCTGGCTGACATCGGGAGCGCCCCGGCCGACGAGGCGGCGGCGGTAGCCGCGGCGTGTGTCGAGCCGTTGGCCAGACCCGAAGAGGTCCTCGCCTCCACCTGGGAGGTGGGAACTCCGATCATCGCCGTCGTCGCCGCGATCCGTTCCCGACTCGACGACGTGTCGCATCGGGGTTGGGTCCATTTCGGGGCGACCAGTCAGGATGCCCTGGACACCGGGCGGATGCTCCAGGCCCGGCGAGCTCTTGGCTTGTTGGAGTCGAGCTTGGTCGCAGTGTCCCGACACCTCCACTCCCTGGTCGTCGAACACCGGGACCAGCCCCAGATGGGACGGACCTTCCTCCAGGACTCACGTCCCACCACTTTCGGGGCCCGGGCCGCCGGGTGGTTGTCACCGACGTTGGAGAATCTGGTCGAGTTGAGGAGACGCCGCCAACAACTCTTGGTGCAGGTCGGCGGTCCTTCCGGCTCCCTGGTTGAGCTCGGCCCCGCCGCTTCCGAGTTCATCGAGGCGCTGGCTGGGCGGCTCGGTTTGAAGGCGCCTCCGTTCTCATGGCACACCGACCGCTCGCCGATCTGGGCGCTGGCCGGTTCCGTGGAGGCGAACAGTCAGATCATGAGCAAGATCGCCACCGACCTCGCCCTCCTCGCCCAAAGCTCGGTGGCCGAGGTCGGGGTCCGAGCCGGTGGATCTTCGAGCATGCCGGAGAAGAGAAACCCGATCGATGCGGTTCGGGTGGTGGCTGCGGCCACCGCCTGCCACGGGTTTGCCTCGATGCTCACCGGAGCCCGGACCGGCGAGCTCGACCGCGGGATCGGCGGATGGCACACCGAGTGGCTGGCAATGCCCATGTTGTTTCACACCGCCGCCGCCGCCGCCGAGGCGACCGGGACCTGTCTCGGGTCTCTCGAGGTCGACGGGGAGAAGATGTCGGCAGGTGTCGACGCGTCAGGTTTCGACCCTCTCGAGAGCACAGACTCCCGGTTGATCGATGGGGTCCTCGCCCGGTTTGACGAAGTGGTGGGAGCCGGTTGAGCCCGTTGACGGGACGGACCGGCGCCCTCGACTGGTCGGAGGTCAATCCCGACGCCGGGATGACCACCCTGCTGGTCCACTCCCTGGGGACCAACCGTTCGATGTGGGACCACCAGGTTGCGGTGCTGGCCGGGGATCGTCGGGTGATCACCGTCGACCTCCCCGGGCATGGCCGGTCCTCGGCCTTGCCCGGCTCCTACACCGTCGACGACCTCGGCGTGGACATCCTCGATGTGGTCGCGGCGTGTGGAGTGGAGAGGTTCGAGGTGGTGGGGATCTCCCTGGGCGGGTTGATCGCCCTGTGGCTGGCGGTGAATGCCCCGGATCGGGTCGACGCCCTGGTGGCGTGTAACACCGCAGGGCGGCTGGGATCCGAGGAGTTGTGGTCGGGTCGGATCGAAGCGGTCGAAGCCGGAGGGATGGAGGCTATCCGGGACAACGTGGTTCGACGTTTCTTCGCCCCCGATTTCGAACGTCTCCGACCAGAGGAGTTCGAGCGATACAACGAGATCTTTTCGGCGACCGACCCGGTGGGTTACGTCGGTTGTTGCGCCGCCCTCCGCGACGGCGACCTCACCGCCGAAGTGGGGTCGATCGGATGCCCCACCCTGGTCATCGGCGGCGACCGCGACATCGCCACCCCACCGGACCAGTCGATGACGCTCCACCAGGCGATCTCGGGGAGCCGGTTGGAGATCATCGAAGGTGCCGCACATCTCTCCAACCTCGACCGCCCCCAGGCGTTCAACCAAGTTCTCGCCGAGTTCCTCTCGGTGTAGGAGGTTTGGTTCCGGCCAAGCAGCCCGCCGGGTGATCCGGTAGACTTCGAATGTTCCCTACGCGAACATTCGTGCGCTGTTAGTACGAATCCGAACGGAGGAGATGGCATGACTGCAAAGAATCTGGAGGATGTGGTCTCGTCGACCCCCGATCTGGTGGCGACGCTGCGCAACTCGAAGATCGGCGCCTACGTCTACCCGGTGGTCGCCCCGGAGTTCTCCAACTGGCGCGACGAGCAGAGGGCTTGGCGGAAAACCGCGGTTCTCTACGACCAGTCCCACCACATGGCCGAGCTTCTCGTCGAGGGGCCCGACTCGGTCAGATTGCTGTCCGACCTTGGTGTCAACAGCTTCGCCAACTTCGCCCCGGGCCGGGCCAAACACTTCGTGACCTGCAGTCATGACGGCTATGTGATCGGCGATGTCATTCTCTTCCATTTCACAACCGGTGAATACAACCTGGTGGGTCGGGCCCCCACGGTGAACTGGGTCGAGTTCCACGCCACCACCGGCGGTTACGACGTGACCGTGAGACGCGACGACAGGTCGCCGGCGCGTCCCGGTGCCAAGTCGGTGGTGCGGAGGCACTATCGCTTTCAGGTCCAGGGCCCCAATGCCATGGCCATCCTCGAGGATCTCAATGGGGGTCCGATTCCCGACATCCCCTTCTTCCGGTGCGACACCATCAACATCGCCGGTCGGCGGGTCGACGCCCTCCGTCACGGGATGGCCGGGGTCCCCGGACTCGAGGTCTGGGGCCCCTATGAGGACTACGACCTGATCAGGGAGACGATCGTCGCCGCCGGGGAGCCTTACGGCCTCCACCAGGTCGGGTCGAGGGCCTACGCCACCAACACGCTGGAGTCGGGGTGGATCCCCTCACCGCTCCCTGCGGTCTACACCGGTGAGGCGATGAAGTCGTACCGGGAGTGGCTGCCCGCCGGCGGTTATGAGGCCACCGCCTCGATCGGGGGCAGTTTCGTCGGCGAGAAGATCGAGGACTACTACCTGAGCCCTCATGAGCTGGGATACGGGTTCTACATCAAGTTCGACCACGATTTCATCGGGAGCGACGCCCTCCAGGCGATGGCCGACCGACCCCACCGGCGCAAGGTCACCTTCGAGTGGCACCCTGAAGACGTCGCCACGGTGCTCTCCTCGATGTTCGAGCCCGAAGGTCTCAACTACAAACACATCGACCTCCCCCTGTCCAACTACGCACCCGCTTCTTATGACAACGTGACCCTCGACGGGCGCAATGTCGGCTTCTCGATGTTCGCCGGGTACAGCTCGAACGAGCGGGCCATGCTCTCCCTCGGGGTGGTCGATCCCGAGTTCGCCACCGGCGACGTCCTCACCCTGGTGTGGGGAGAAGAAGGTGGCGGGACCGAGAAGACCACCGTGGAGAGGCACACCCAGACCGAGATCAGGGTCAAGGTGGCACCGGTGCCCTACTCGGATGCGGCCCGGGAGACCTACATCCCCGGTTGGCGCACAGCATCGGTCTGATTGGTGGCTGACCGCCGGCCCGGTGGGCTCCTGGCGTCGGTCGACTTCGAGCTGATCCCTCTACAAGGGGCAATGGACGCAGCGAGGGTCCTCGACCCGGGGACCACGGTCACCGTCACCGCCTCACCGTCGAAGGGAATCGAACCGACCATCGACCTCGCCCTGGAACTGGAGGCCGGGGGTTATCGGGCGGTACCCCACCTCTCGGCCCGGTTGATCGAGAGCCGAAAGGACCTCACCTCCATCATCAAGCGGCTCGACGACGGGGGAGTCGCCCGGGTCTTCGTGATCGGTGGCGACGGCGAGCCTCGAGGGGCCTACTCCGATGCGGTCGGGCTCCTCGACGACATGGCAGAGGTGGGTCATCCTTTCCTCGAGGTCGGGGTGGCCGGCTACCCCGAGGGTCATCCACAGATCTCGGCGGGCCGGCTGATGGAGGCCCTGATCGAGAAGCAGGGACACGCTTCCCATGTGGTCACCCAGATGTGCTTCGAGATCGCCCCTATCGTCGGTTGGGTGGAGTCGGCCCGGGACGCCGGTGTGACCCTGCCGGTCAAGGTCGGTATCCCTGGGGTGGTCGACCCGGTCCGCCTACTCGCGGTGGCGACCAGGATCGGCGTCGGCGACTCTCTGCGCTACCTGTCGAAGAACCGCAGGACGGTCCTCAGGATGGCCCGACGCGGTGGGTTCCGGCCCGACCGCCTGGTGACCGGGGTTGCCGAGCATGCCCACCGGTTGGGGATTGTCGGGCTCCACCTCTACACCTTCAACCAGGTGGAGGCCACCGTGGGCTGGTACCGGGAGCTCGCCCACCGATAACCGCCCACTGCGGGTTTGACATCACTCGCCGGTGGGTTAATCTACAACCAAATGGTTGTAGATGGCGATGTCAGTTCTGCGGTGTTGTCCGACGGCGAGGTCGACCGAATCTTTCGGGCCCTCGCCGATGCCACCCGCCGCGACATCCTGCGCCGAACCCTCG
>CAYZKF010000164.1:965-4414 GCA_964479135.1 uncultured Acidimicrobiaceae bacterium | reverse complement strand
ACCCGCTCTCGTCGAAGAACAAGGCTTCCCCGCCCTTCCACAACGACTGGTGGGTATGCATCCCCGACCCGTTGTCCTCGAAGATCGGCTTGGGCATGAAGGTGACCGACTTGCCCGCCGCCCAAGCGGTGTTCTTGACGATGTACTTGTACAGGGTGACATTGTCGGCGGTACGCAGCAGGGTGTCGTACCGCATGTCGATCTCGGCCTGACCGGCGGTGCCTACCTCGTGGTGTTGGACTTCGATCCGGATGCCGGCTGCTTCCAGGTTGTGGGTCATCTCGGAGCGGAGGTCCTGGAAGTGGTCGGTGGGAGGCACCGGGAAGTAACCCTCCTTGTAACGGGGCTTGTAGCCCTTGTTCCCACCTGGCTCGGTGGCACCCGAGTTCCAAGCGCCCTCCTCGGAGTCCAGGAAGTAATACCCTGAGTGCTGGTTCTGGCCGAATCGGACATCGTCGAAGATGTAGAACTCGGCTTCGGGACCCCAGTAGGACGTGTCGGCGAGACCGGTGCTCACCAGGTACTCCTCGGCTTTCTTGGCGATGTAGCGAGGATCCTTCTCATAGGGGGCACCGGTCAACGGATCGTTGACGAAGCAGTAGAGGATCAGGGTCTTTCGTGATCTGAAGACGTCGTCGACTGCGGTGGTCGGGTCGGGGAGCAGGAGCATGTCCGACTCCTGGATCGACTGGAACCCACGGATCGACGACCCGTCGAACCCGAAGCCGGCCTCGAAGCTGTCTTCGGTGAGCTCCCGCGAGGGAACGGTGAAGTGTTGTACCTGACCGGGAAGGTCACAGAACCTCAGGTCGATGAACTCATAACCTTCACTCTCCACCAGGGATAGGACGTCGGCGGGGGTCTTGGTCACTTTTCAGGCTCCTCTCGATTCGGGCGCGTCACGACAGCGGGTTTTGTATCTTGGCTCGATTGCCAGCCGGTTGCCGAAATGTAAACGCTGTGTTTCGACAATCCGGGCGGCAAAGGCGGGCTTAGCCCCACCCGGGGACGGATAATCACCGGGTGATCAGCACACTCTCATGGTCGGCCGGAGGAGTCGAACAGACCGAGGGTGTCGTTCTTGATCCACCGGCTGGCGGGTGGGCCTGGGTCGACCTCGAAGGCGAAGACCCCGCAACCATCCGCCGGGTCTGCTCCGAGCTCGGCGTCGACGGCGACCTCATCGAGGAGGCTCTGGCCAACGACACCCTTCCCATGCTCCACGAGCGTCGCGAGATGGCGTACCTGATGCTGAAGATGCTCGACATCGGCGATGCCGGCTCCCTGAGGGCGGTGGCAGTCGACGTCTTCCTCTTCGCCCACCATCTGGTGACCGTCCACGACCGGGAGGTGAGGGCGGTGTCCACGATCCGCCGTCGCATCTCCGAGGGTGTCGCCCTCCCGCTCGACAACCCCGCAGGGCTTCTCGCCCACCTGGCAATGGTGGGGAGCAGGAACTATCCGATCGTCATCGAGACACTAGAGGAGCAGATCGAGGAGCTCGAGGGCCAAGCAGTGCACGCCGACGCCCGAGCGATCGGGTTGGCCCAGGCGCTGCGCCGCGACGTTGTGCTGATGAGACGGGCGCTCGTCCCCCAGCGGGTGATCTACGACGAGTTGGCCGAGGGGAGTCTGAGTGTTGTCGATGCCCGGGCCCAGGAGGCGTTCGAGAGGGTGGCCGCCTACCAGGGACAGATCCTCGAATCCCTGGAAGTTGCCAGATCGATGCTCGGCTGGGCACTAGAGACTCACCGGAGCGCGGCGGCCGACAAGACCAACGAGATCATCCGGGTGCTCACCGTGTTCTCGGCCATCCTCCTCCCCCTGGCGCTGGTTACCGGCGTATTCGGGATGAACTTCCTCCACCTCCCCCTGGTAACGGAGGACAACGGCTTCTGGGTGCTCACAGGGGCGATGGCCGTCGGGGCCATCGGCTCCTGGTTCTACTTCTACCGGCGCGGCTTCGTCGGTGGCCCCCGTCTCAGTGACCTCCCGAAAGCGGTGGGGATCTTGGTGCGCCGCGAGGACAAGGCCGGCTGAAGCCCGACTACCGTCGCGCCACGTCATGCCAGCCACCATCGTCCTCGGCGCACAGTGGGGCGATGAAGGCAAGGGTCGTGTCGTCGACTACTTCGCCGAGTCCGCCGACTACGTGGTGCGCTACCAGGGCGGGAACAACGCCGGTCACACCATCATCGTCGGTGACCAACGACTCGCCCTGTCGATGATCCCCTCGGGAATCCATTACCCCGAGTGTGTCCCGGTGATCGCCTCGGGAACGGTGATCGACCCCAGGGTCCTTCTCGACGAGATGGACATGGTGGCGGCACAGGGTCTGGACCCGACAAGGGTTCGGATCTCGGCCAACGCCCACCTGATCATGCCTTATCACCGAAAGCTCGACGCCGCCATCGAGCGTTTCCTGGGGAACAACCAGATCGGCACCACCAAACGCGGAATCGGCCCGGCTTACACCGACAAGTTCGCCAGGTGGGGGATCCGGGTCCAGGATCTCTTCGATCCCAAGATCTTCAGGGAGAAGGTGGAGGCGGCACTGGTCGACAAGAACAAGGTCCTTCCCCGGGTCTACAACACCCTCCCCATGGACCCCGGCGAGGTGGTCGAGGAGTACCTCGGCTACGCCGAACGGCTCCGACCGCACGTGACCGACACCTCCCTGCTTCTCTGGGAGGCCATCCGCAATGGGGAGCAGGTCCTGTTCGAGGGGGCGCAGGGCACCCTCCTCGACATCGACCACGGCACCTACCCCTTCGTCACCTCCTCCAACCCGACCGCCGGGGGCGCGGTGATCGGCTCGGGCATCGGTCCCAAGGCGATCGACGAGGTCATCGGGGTGGCCAAGGCATACATCTCGCGAGTGGGAACCGGGCCCTTCCCCACCGAGCTCCACGACGAGGATGGAGACCGGCTCATCGAGCTCGGAGGCGAATACGGGACGGTCACCGGGCGCCGCCGCCGCTGTGGGTGGCTCGATTTGGTCGCCCTCCGCTATGCCGCTCGGGTCAACAGCCTGACCAACATCTTCCTCACCAAGATGGACATTCTCTCGGCCTTTGACACCATCAAGGTGGCCGTCGGGTACCGGACCGCCGGCGAGACATTCAGCGAGTTCCCAACCCAACAATCAGTGCTCTACCACTGCGATCCTGAATACGTCGAGATGCCGGGATGGGGTGAGGACATCACCGGGGTCCGCGACTACGCCAACCTGCCCGGGGCCACCCGTTCCTACATCGAGTTCATCGCCCAGTCGGTGGGGGTCCCGGTGGGATGGGTGTCAGTCGGCCCGGAACGCTCCCAACTGGTCGAAGTGCGATGAAGGTTCTCCTCATCGGGAGTGGCGGCCGGGAGCACGCCTTGGGCTGGAAGCTGGCGGCGTCTCCCCGGGTCGACGAGCTTATGTCGCTTCCCGGCAACCCGGGCCTGGC
>CAYZKF010000164.1:0-955 GCA_964479135.1 uncultured Acidimicrobiaceae bacterium | reverse complement strand
TGGCCGATCTGGGCCCGATAGTCGAGGGCGTGGAGGCCACCGATGCCGGTGCGGTTGCGGCCGTGGCCCGGATACACGGAGTCGATCTGGTGGTGGTGGGACCCGAGGCGCCGCTGGCCGCCGGGGTGGCCGACGCCGTCGGTCACCTGGGGATCCCCGTCTTCGGGCCGACCCGGTCAGCGGCTCGACTCGAGTCGTCCAAGACCTTCGCCAAGGAAGTGATGGAGCGCGCCGGCGTGCCCGCCGGCGCTTCGTCCACCTTCGCCGACCTCGAAGACGCCCGGGCCCACCTCGACCGTATGTCCGGGCCTTATGTCGTCAAGGCGGACGGTCTCGCCTCGGGCAAGGGAGTCCTGGTCACCGACTCCCGGTCCGAGGCGGCGAGGTGGGCTGAACAATGGCTGGATCGCGGCCCCGTGGTCATCGAGGAGTTCCTCGATGGCCCCGAGATCAGTGTGTTCGCGGTGTGCACCGCAAAGAGGGCTCTGCCCCTCGAGCCGGCACGCGACTACAAACGTCTCGGCGACGGGGACCAGGGTCCCAACACCGGCGGAATGGGTGCCTACTCACCGGTAGACGACATACCCCAAGACCTGGTTGGCCAAGTGAAGAGCACGGTGATCGACCCCACCCTCGAGCAGATGCGGGAGGAGGGGATGCCCTTCACCGGGTTCCTCTACGCGGGGATGGTCCTCACCGACGAGGGGCCCAAGGTGCTCGAGTTCAATGTCCGTCTCGGCGACCCTGAGACCCAGACTGTCATTCCCCGCCTCAGCAACGACCTGGTCGACGTCCTTGAAGGGGCAAGCCCTCAATGGTCCGACGATGCAACGGTCACCGTCGTCCTCGCCGCACCGGGTTATCCCGACAATCCGGAGCTTGGTGCGGGCATAGACGGCCTCGGCGACATCGCCGATGATGTCTTGGTCTTTCACGCCGGCACCCGCCGGGAGGG
>CAYZKF010000163.1:0-4421 GCA_964479135.1 uncultured Acidimicrobiaceae bacterium | reverse complement strand
TCGACATGGTCCGACCCAAGCTGATCAACGACGGGATGTTTCTCGTCGGCCTGGATGTCATAGGCCATCTCCTCATGGAGATCAACGTCTTCAGTCCGGGAGGCATCGGGAGCGCCAGCCAGCTCTACGAGGTCGACTTTGCCGACGTCGTGGTCGAGGCCATGGAACGCAAGGTGGCCCTTCGAGCGGCCTACGGCAACACCATCGACAACGTCGCTCTCGCCACCCTCTGACAACCGGCCCAGTTGCGTCCCCGTTTCATCCCGAGGGTTGCCCGGGTATCTCATCGAAGAGCAACCAGAGGAGTAGCGATGCCGGTTCGTCGAGGCCAGGATTCGAAGGGGCCCTATTACCAATGGGGCAAGAGCGGGAAGAAGTACCGCTACCAGGCGGGGAACAAGACCGAGCGGGAGAGAGCCAAGGGGAAGGCCGAGAACCAGGGACGAGCCATCCGGGCCTCCGGTTATCGAGAGTGATCACAGGTTTGGGAACGGCCGGGCTCGGGTAGGAGAAACACGGGTCCACGGAAACGAAAGGAGAACACCATGGACAGCTTCACCCGTACCAAGTGGGAAGGCCGTTGGGATCAGCTCAAAGGCAAGGCCCGCCAGGCTTGGGGCAATCTCACCGACGACGACCTCGACGTTGCCGAGGGCAACTACGAGGAGCTCATCGGTCGAATCAAAGAGCGGACCGGCGAAAGCGCCGAAGCGATCAAGGAGCGTCTCGATCGCGATCACGACGACGAAGCCACTCACTGATCGAATCGATCGCCAATTGCCGATGAGCCCCCCGCACCGCGGGGGGCTCATCTGCGTCCCGAGTCTGTTTCGACTGGGTCAGGCTCCGGAGAGCTCGGAGAGGGCGGGTTTCAACTCCTCGTCCCAGAACCCGAGGAATCCCTCCATGTCCGGTCCGACATGGTTGAAGTAGATGTTGTCGACACCGGCGGCGATCGCCTCGGCGGCCGCCTCGACGATAGGCGCCGGATCGGGGCCACAGGCCAAGGAGTCGGCGATCATCTCCGGGGTGACCAACTCCGCCGCCTGTTCGAAGTGGAGAGGGGTACGGAGGTCCTGGGCGAGCTGACCGGGGAGAGCAGTGTTGGGCCACAGTCGATGTGCCGTCTTCACCGCCTCCTCCCGGTCGGGGCCCCAACACAGAGTGATCTGTGAATACACCGGGCCGTCACCACCGGCCGCCCGGTACGTCTTGATCACGCCCTGGCCGCTGCCTGTCGTCCAAAGACCGTCGCCAATCTCGGCCGCCGTCGTGGCCGCAGCCTCACCAAAGGCGGCGACCACGATCGGCACCTCCTCGGGGGGCGGATCGAAGATGGTGGCATCCTCGACCAGGTAGAACGATCCACGGAAGGTGGTCGACTCGCCGCTCCACAGTTCCCGGATCAAATCGATCGCTTCACCGAGCATGGCGAGGCGCTCCTCGGCCGGTGGCCAGGGGTCGCCGAGGATCTGCTCGTTGAGTGCCTCGCCGGTCCCCACACCCCAGACGAACCGCCCGGGGAGCAGGTTCGCGGTGGTCGCAGTTGCCTGGGCGAGGATCGCCGGATGGATGCGGACGGTGGGACAGGTCACCCCGACGCCCACCTCGATTCGCTCGGTTCGGGCGGCAATGGCGCCGAGGACCGACCAGACGAAAGGGGAGTGTCCCTGTTCATTGATCCATGGATGGAAGTGGTCGGAGATCGAGACGAAGTCGAATCCATGGTGTTCCGCACCCACAGCGAGATCGACGAGCCGGGCGGGCCCGTGCAACTCGCTTGCCAGCGTCATGCCAAATCGCGCAGCCATGCCGGCCAATACCCATTGTCCGCTCCCCCTAACCAGGGGAGGCCTTCAGCCGGGTTTGATCCCGGTGAAGACCCTGGTCTGGTATCGGAAGTCGATGGCCCCACCCAACCGGGTGACCTCGGACTCGAGGGCGTCGAGGAGCCGCTCCCGGATGGGCGGCTCCAGCTGTATATGGTCGCTGTACGTCGAGTAAAGACGACGCACCTCGGGTGAGGTCAGGGACTTCGACCATGCGTAGGTGGCCAATCCCACCTCGCCAAGCCCGGCATCGGCCAGGTCGTCGAGCCAAACCTCTGAATCGCGGAAATTGATACGCGGGTCACCTTCCTCGAGGAGATGGGGAGCATGATCGGCGTACACCTCCTGGAACCGGTCGTAACGGTGCTCCGGGATGTTCCAGATCAGGGCGAGCACCCCGCCGGGGCGAAGCCACCCCGTGGTCCGGGAGCATGCCGTGTTCCGGTCGAGCCAGTGCCAGGTCTGGGCGGCGAAGACCAGGTCGACCGGTGCCGTCGGCCCGGGCCACTCCTCGAAGGTGCTCACCACCACTGCCACGCCGGCGAACCGGCGAGACGAGAGCACGGCGGCCATCGCCTCATCGGGCTCGATACAGGTGATGTTCAAACCGCTCCGGGCGAACACCTCGGTGGCCTTGCCGGTCCCGGCCCCGATCTCCACAGCCTTGGAGACCGTGGTGAGCCCGAGGACGTGCTCTGCGGCCTGTGCCGGGTATCCCGGTCGGGCGGCGTCATAGGCGTCGGCCTCGACACCAAAGGAGACCGCCCGCTCCCCGGGCGCCATCAGGCTGCCCGACCTACCGACTCGATCAAGGCTCCACCGATCACCCGGTCACCGTCGTAGAAGGAGACCGTCTGACCAGGGGCCACACCCTCCTGACCATGGTCGAAGACCAGGGTGGAACCGCTGACCACACCGGGCACCGGATCACCATGAGCCCGGTACTGGCCGAGGACCGCTCCCTCCAAGGCCCGGGGCCCGGTGGTGGTGATGCTGGTCAGCTCCACCGAGGTCACCTCGAGATCGCGACGAGACCCGATGACCACCGTCGACCGGGTCGGCTGGATCTCGACCACGTACCGGGGCTCGCCCACCGCCACCCCGAGACCACGACGCTGGCCCACGGTGAACCCGGCGATCCCGTCATGGCCCCCCACTACGTCTCCTGCGGTGTCGACCAGTGGTCCAGGAGCGAAGGCCGACGGTGCGGTCTTGCGGAGGAAAGAGCGATAGTCGCCCTGGCCGACGAAACAGATGTCCATCGAATCCGGCTTGGAGGCGGTTCGCAGCCCCATGTCCCGAGCGATCTCCCGGACCCGGTCCTTGGTGATCTCACCGACCGGGAATCTGGTCGCGGCCAACTCGGCCTGGGTGAGCATGGAGAGTACATAGGACTGGTCCTTGGCCCGATCGGCCCCGCGCCACAACTCCCAACCGTCGGGGCCCTGCCTCACCCGGGCGTGGTGACCGGTGACCAGGAAGTCGCACTCGAAATCGGCCAGTCGACCGAGCAGACGGTTGAACTTGACGGTTCGGTTGCACTCGATGCAGGGATTGGGAGTCATCCCGGTGGCGTAGCCGGCGACAAAGCCGTCGACCACACCGTGGCGGAACTCCTCGGTGTAGTCGAGCACGTAGTAGGGGATGCCCAGGGTGGCCGCCACCCTCCGGGCGTCTTCGGCATCGGCGACGGTGCAGCAACCGGCGGTCGGTGCCTCGCCGTTGGGGCCCGACCAGAGCTTGAGGGTCACCCCGATCACCTGATGGCCCTCCTCGGCCATCAGGGCGGCGGCCACTGACGAGTCGACGCCCCCCGACATGGCCACCAGAGCCCTCATCTGAGCGACTCCACCAGGTCGACCAGGATCGCCGAGGCTTGGTCGGACTCGTCGAGGGTGGAGGTCCAGCCGAAGCTGAGCCGGATGCTCTCCCGGGCATCCGAGGAGGGGAGACCCATCGACTCGAGCACATGGGAGACGGCGGCGGCACCCGATTGGCAGGCTGATCCGGCGGACGCCGCCACCCCCGATCGGTCGAGGCGGAACAGCAGTGTCTCGTTGCGCACCCCGGGGATCCGCAGGTTCAGCAGATGTGCTGACCGCGGAGCACCGGCGCCGTTGACGGTTGCTCCGTCGATCCCGGCCAGAGCCCGCTTCTCGAAGTCATCGCGAACCCCGCCGACCACCGAGACGAACCGGGAGCGGTCGTCGACCGCCAACCCCATCGCTGTCGCCATACCCACCGCCCCGGCGACATGGTGGGTGCCGGAGCGTCGCCCCAACTCCTGGCCGCCACCATGAAGGACCGGCTCGAGAACGGTCCCCTCCCTGACGTAGAGCAATCCGGCGCCCTTGGGCCCGCCGAACTTGTGGGCGGAGATGGTCATCATGTCGACCCCGAGACGGTCGACGTCGATGTGCTCGGAGGAGAAACCCTGGACGGCATCGGTGTGGAAGAGGACTTCGGGATCGGCCTCCTTGACCGCGGCGGCCAACCCGGCGATGTCCTGGATCACTCCGGTCTCGTTGTTGACCATCATCACCGAGACCAGAGCGGTCGTCGGGAGCATCGACGACACCACACCCTCCTGGG
>CAYZKF010000162.1:0-4489 GCA_964479135.1 uncultured Acidimicrobiaceae bacterium | reverse complement strand
GAAGATGATCACCACGGTGAGCCCGATCACCGAGGGCAAACTCACCGTCTTTGGGCTCGACCCGGCCACCGACGGCCGGGCGATCAGGAGCCGGATCGGTGTGGTCCCCCAAGAGGACAACCTCGATCTCGAGCTGACCGTCGCTGAGAACCTCTACATCTACGGGCGTTACCACGACATGACCCGGGCCCAGATCGCCCCGCGTATCGACGAATTGCTCGAGTTCGCCCAACTCAGCGAGCGCCGCAAGTCCCAGGTGGAGCCGCTCTCCGGGGGGATGAAACGACGACTCACCATCGCCAGGGCCTTGATCAGCGACCCCGAGCTGGTCATCCTCGATGAGCCCACCACCGGTCTCGACCCTCAAGCCCGACATCTCCTCTGGGACCGCCTCTATCGACTGAAGCGAGGTGGGGCGACACTGATCATCACCACCCACTACATGGACGAAGCCGAGCAGCTTTGTGACCGACTGGTGGTGATGGATCAGGGCAAGATCGTCGCCGAAGGATCACCATCCGCGTTGATCAGGGAATACGCCCCAAGGGAAGTCGTCGAGTTGAGGTTCCGGGAAGGGGAGCAGGACAAGGCGGTCCTCCAACTCGACGGGCTGGCGGCCAGGTCGGAGGTGCTCGCCGACCGGGTCCTCCTCTACACCGACGACTCCGACGCCACCCAGCAAGGTCTCCACGAGCGGGGCATCAACCCCGAGCAGGTCATGGTCCGTCGCTCCACCCTCGAGGATGTCTTCCTCCGGCTCACCGGGCGGAGGCTGATCGACTGATGACCGCCCTCACCCGACCCCTGCGCACCGTAGAGGCCGAGCTGATCACCTACCGCCGGACCTGGCGGGGCACCGTCATCTCCAGCTTTGTCAACCCGCTCTTCTTCCTCTCCGCGATGGGTCTGGGCCTCGGTGCCCTGGTCGACCGCGGGGACAGCGGGCTGACCATCCCCTACATCACCTTCTTCGCCACCGGTCTGATGGCGGCCACCGCCATGCAGGCCGGCGCCGGTGACGGCTCGTTCCCGGTGATGGCTGGGATCAAATGGCGCAAGGAGTTTCACGCCACCATCACCACCCCGATGACCCCCGCCGACATCATCATCGGACGCGGGCTTTGGGGGATCATCAGGCTCAGCTTCATCCTGGTGGTGTTCACCGGGATCGCAGGGTTGTTCGGGGCACTCGAACTGCGAACCGCCCTGATGGCGATCCCCCCTGCGGTGCTCACCGGGATCGCCTTCACCACCGTGGTCACCGCCTTCACCATCACCCAGGAGGACTCCACCAGCCTGACCACCCTGTTCCGGTTCGGGATCACACCCTTGTTCCTCTTCTCCGGCACCTTTTTCCCCATCACCAACCTGCCCCAGGTCTTCCAGTACGTGGCATACGCGACACCTCTGTTCCACGGCGTCGAGTTGGTACGGAAGATCGCCCTGCCCGGAATTGGCACCGACGTTGTCACTTCCATCCCGATTTGGGTCCACTTCGCCTACTTGACGGTGATGGCGGTGGCCGGGTTGTTCCTGGCCGCGCGACTCCTCGATCGGAGACTCCGGCCATGAGCGTCTCGGCTCCGACCCGGATCACCCCACTCGGCCGTCTCACCCATCTCCGGGCGCAGCGGATCTGGGAGCGCAACTTCTTTGTCTACCGCCGGCTATGGAAGATCGTTTTCACCGGTTTCTTCGAGCCGGTCTTCTACCTGCTGTCGATCGGGATCGGGATCGGGGCCCTGGTCGGCGACCTCACCCTCTCTGGCGGCCAAGTCGTCACCTACACAGCTTTCGTCGCCCCCGCGCTGATGGCGACGTCGGCGATGAACGGCTCGGTGATGGAGACCACCTTCAACATCTTCTTCAAGCTCAAGTTCGGCAATGTCTACGAGGGGATCCTCACCACCCCGATGCAACCCCGTGACATCGCCGTCGGAGAAATCGGCTGGGCGCTGTTCCGCGGCGCCCTCTATTCCGGAGTCTTCCTAGCGGTGATGGCGGTGATGGGGATCACCACCTCGTGGTGGGCGTTGCTCACCATCCCCGGTGCAGTGCTGATCGGATTCGCCTTCGGGTCGGTTGGTCTCGCCTGTTGCACCTGGATGCGGTCATGGCAAGACTTCGACCTGGTCACCCTGGCCACCATGCCCCTGTTCCTGTTCTCGGCGACCTTCTTCCCAATCGACGTCTACCCACCATTCCTCCAGGCCATCGTCCGCTTCTCCCCTCTCTATCACGGGAGCGAATTGCTCAGGGCCCTCTCGCTGGGGATCTTCGACTGGAGCATCGCCGGCCATGTCACCTTCCTGCTGGTGATGGGTCTGATCGGAGCCACCATCGCCTCGCGACGGCTCGACGGGCTGCTCAGGAAGTAGCCGCCTGCCACCGCTCCCGGTGGACCACCTCGTCGAAGGGACGGCGGTTCGGTTTGAGGATCACCTTGATCGGCCGGTCCGCCGGATAGCCGAGCGACATCAGATAGGCGCAGAGTCGGTCTTCGGGAAGGCCGAGGATCCGACGGGCCAGGTCCTGATCCTCCACCGAGGCATGGCCGGTCCCCAGACCCAGGTCGGCAGCCATCAACATCATCGCCATCACCGCATGGCCGAGGTCGAACTGGGCGAGATCGGCCCATCTCCCCGGCTCGATTTCGGGCAGGACAAAAGCAACCGCAGCCTGTGCCCCGGCAACATGCCAGGCGCCTTGCCAGACACCGGTCAGCTCGGCGAGTCGGTCTCGTTCGGTGACCACGACGAAGTCCCAGGGCTGGATGTTCTTGGCCGAAGGCGCCCGCCGTCCCGCCTCGAGTATCCGGTCGAGGTCGTCGGCCGACACCTCCCGCCCGCTGAACTCGCGAACGTTGCGTCTCGCTCGAATCGCATCCCAGGTCTCCACGTCTTTCTCCTTCCGGGTGTAACACACCGAATCTACGGGATGCTCCGGGCGTGGGAAACCCGGCGAGACCGGGTCCTATCCTCGGTGCTTCATGCGACGAACCTTCCGTCAACTCGACGTCTTCGGCTCCAAACCCTTCTCCGGCAACCCGTTGGCCGTGGTCGTCGACTCGGAGGATCTCACCACCGAGCAGATGCAGACCTTCACCAGATGGGCCAACCTTTCGGAGTGCACCTTCCTGTTTCCCCCCTCTACCGAGGAGGCCGACTACCGGGTGAGAATCTTCACGCTCGCCGGCGAGCTGGCCTTCGCCGGGCATCCCACGCTCGGCTCGGCCCGCGCCTGGCTATCGGCTGGAGGACAGCCTCGCCGTGACGGTTTGATCGTCCAGGAGTGCCGAGCCGGCCTGATCCCCATCCGCCTCACCGGCGAGGAGTTGTCATTCGCAGCCCCGCCGTTGCTGCGCTCCGGCCCGGTCGACGCCGCTTTCCTCGACCAGGTGATCTCGGTGCTGGGTGTCGACGCCGTTCATGTCGTCGACTCGGCGTGGATCGACAACGGCCCCGGCTGGGTGGGAGTGCTGTTACCAAGCGCCGCTGCCGTCCTCGATCTGGAGCCGGATATCGCCAGGTACGACGGCGAGGACAACATCGACATCGGAGTCATCGGGCCCCAGCCCGAAGGGAGTGACACCGCCTTCGAGCTGCGAGCCTTCTTCACCACCGGAGACCAGGTCCTCCGTGAGGATCCGGTCACCGGGAGCCTCAATGCCTCGGCGGCCCAGTGGCTATTGAGCACGGGGCGCGCCAAAGCCCCGTATCTGGCGAGTCAGGGAACGAGGTTGGGACGGTCCGGTCGTGTGAGCATCGACACCGACGACAAAGGGACGGTGTGGGTCGGTGGTCGAGTAACCGTGGACATAAGCGGACATGTCGAGATCTGAGACTCCGACCGAGCCGGCGGCCCGAGTCGGTGCCTTGTCGTAGGCTCCACTTGCGATGATCGACGTCACCTTCCCGATCCACGCCCCCACCGGCCCTGAGCTCAACACCAGGGGTTGGCTCCAGGAAGCCGCCCTTCGCTGCCTACTGAACAATCTCGACCCCGATGTCGCCGAAGACCCCGAGAACCTCGTCGTCTACGGGGGCCGGGGCAAGGCAGCCCGTGACCTCGAGTCGTTCCGGGTGATCGTCGCCACCTTGGAGCGGTTGGGCAACGACGAGACCCTCCTCGTCCAATCCGGCAAACCGGTCGGGGTGTTCCGCACCCATGAGATGGCCCCACGAGTACTGATCGCCAACAGCCTGCTCGTCCCTCGCTGGGCCACCCTCGAGCACTTCTGGGAGTTGGAGGCAGCCGGATTGACCATGTACGGACAGATGACCGCCGGGTCCTGGATCTACATCGGAACCCAGGGAATCCTCCAGGGCACCTTCCAGACCTTTGCTGCCATCGCCGACAAGAGATTCGGCGGCACCCTGGCCGGCACCATCACCCTCACCGGCGGTCTGGGAGGTATGGGTGGCGCCCAACCCCTGGCCATCACCATGAACGGCGGGGTCGCCCTCTGTGTCGATGTCGATCCCCACCG
>CAYZKF010000161.1:0-4532 GCA_964479135.1 uncultured Acidimicrobiaceae bacterium | reverse complement strand
AGTCGACGTGGGACCAGAGATCGCGACACCCCGACAACTTCTTTGACCACCATGAGAATGTCACCTGGTCCATCCCAATGTTCGGTGACCAGTTCGGGTCCGGCCCGGTTGATCAGCGTGTCGATGGCGAACATCAGGATCAGGACATCATCGGCCCACCCCACCACCGGGATGAAGTCGGGCACCAGATCGATCGGGCTGGCGGCGTAGACGGCGGCCACCCCCAAGGTGATCTTGACCCGCCTGGGCACACGCGGGTCGCGGAGCAACCGACCGACCAGCTTGACCAGGTTGGGGAGGAGCATGGCGGCGTCGACGAGTAGCCGGCGTGGATGGACACTTGCCCCGTCAGGACCGATCACCTCATCGGGGCGCACGGTTTTGGCTTTGTCGATCATTCGATCTCGATCTTCTCCATGACCTGTCGGGTCTCATCATGGTCTTCGCCGGCCCTTATACCACCCAGCTCTTCGATGACCGCCTCGATGGCCTTGAGGCTCTCCACGACGGCCTGGAGGAGGTGGTAGGTGGCTCGCCGACCGGCACGCCCCACGGCGGCCCTGGTCGACGCCGGATCGCTCATCGTCCCGACTTCGTATCGGTGAAGGCCACAGCCAGGGTCCCCTTCTCCAGCGACGCTCGCGACACATCGCGACGGTGGAGGGCGTCGGGAAGGATGAAGGAGCGGCGGTAGGGCCCGGCCTGGACGTAGAGCTCGTTGCCCTGTCGGTAGACGTTGAGCTGGGCGCGGTCGATGAAGGGGATGTCGAGCTCCATGGTCACCACGCCGTCGCTCTCGGTTATACGGAAAGGGCTACGCGCCTCGAAGGACGAGATCGGATCGAGGTCTCCATAGAGCTCGGCCGCCATCACCCGGAGACGATCGAGCCCCACCATCTCGTCGTCGAAGAGTCGGAGACGGAGACGGGGAACATCGGCGAAGGCATCGTCGATCACATTGAGATGGGACTTCTGGATGGTCCTCCATCGCTCGAAGTAGGGGTCGGCGACAACCTCGGGCAAGACCCGATTGACCACCACTCCGTCGATCCCATATCCGAACAGACCGAGATAGCTGTAGGTCCGCCGAGCCTCATCGATCACCATCTTCTCGGGGTTGACCACCAACCTCGCCGAGGTGATCTCGGGTTGGGACATCAACTCCTTTACACCTTCGACCGACTCGAATATCGACTGGGCAGCGTTGAACACCTCGTCCTCGGGCAGCGGGAGGTTGGTCATCCGGCCGAGCAGGGGCCGTGCGGCTCTCATGATCCGTCTCTCTGTGGGCATGACCTTCTCGAAGTACCAGGAGAGGACTTCGGGGAGGGAAAGCAGTCGGAGTGTCTCCGCGGTCGGGGCGCAGTCGACCACCACCACGTCGTAGTCCCCGGAACGGGCATGGCGGTTCACCTCGATCAGGGCGAACAGCTCGTCCATGCCGGGAAACACCAGGAACTCCTCGGCCTCGATTCCGGCGGCCCCGCCCCAATCGAGGACGTCGATCAGCTGGCGACGAATCGAACCCCAGTAACGCTCCAGCTGCTCCCTGGTATCGATCTGTTGACCGTGGAGACGCTCGGCGACCGGGGTGGGAGCCGACCCGAGATCCTTCTCCAGGGCATCGGCCAGGGAGTGTGCCGGGTCGGTGGAGGTGACCAGGACCCGATACCCGCGATCGGCGGCGACCAGGGCGGTGGAGGCGGCCACCGTGGTCTTGCCGACTCCCCCCTTCCCGGTGACCAGGACGATCCGCATTTCAGCCCCCTCCTGTTACCCGTTTCCTCAGACCTCTGAGCGCGGTGGTGACTATCTGTTTCTCCGCCTGGCGGCGGAGAAACCCGGGAATGGTGAATTTGAGCTCGACGGACAGGGAGTAGACCACCTCGGTCGCACCGTCTTTTGGGGTGAACACATACGAGCCTTCGAGCATCTTGAGATCGGCGCTCTCTTCCGCCACCCAGGACAGGACATGGGGCCGGTCATGGGTGTAACGAAGAACGTACTCGATCTCCTTGATAAACCCCTCGACGACGAATCGGGCCCGGGCGACGCGACCCGAGTCGTCCAAATCGATGACCTCGACCTCTTTCACCCCCGTCGCCCATTCCGGATAGGCGGCTATGTCGGCGGCCGCGTCGTACAGCGCCTCGGCGGGTGCGTCGATTTCGAGTTGTGAGAAGGTTCCTTCGGTCATGCCAATGTTTTCGCCTGGATGCCGAGATTACCCAACACTGCCCGGTCGGGCACCACTGGCATCGATCCGGAGGAACCGACCGGTTGCCCTGAAGTACCCCACGTTGTGACATATGGTCCGCCCAACTCTCCACGATGTGGCCTGTGCCTGGTGGACGTCTCCGAACACATGGAACCTGGGTTGGTGGGCGAGTAGATACTCGAGCACTGGCATCGACGCCCTCTCCTCCCTTCCGGTGACCACGTCTAGTCGCAGCGGGCGCAACGCCGGAGGCACATGGGTGCACAAGATGTCTACCGGGCCCAGGGATTGGAGGAGTGCCTCCATCTCGTCGTCACTCAATTCACCCTCGGCCTGCAATGGTGTCGATGACCCTCCACCGACCAGACCCAGCGCCAGGCCTTCCAACGTGACGACCTCGCCGTGCACATAACGGAACCCTGGGGGAAGCGACTCGCGCAAGACCGAGGGGCGGTCGACGTTTCCGTGGATGACAAGACCTTGAGCTCCGAGGAGAGCCTCGGACATTGCCCGGTACTGGGCATCGAGGAGGTCGGCGATCTCGCGACGGGCTTCGGGGCCGCGATCGCCCAATGATCGCCTCCACGTTTCCCGCATCTCCGCATAGTCGCCCCGGCCCCGTGCCTGAGCGCTCTCCCGTGACAGACCCAGACCAAGGACCTCGGCGACTGCGCCCTCGCCGGTGCGGTAGTCGGTCAGATTGACCAAGTCGCCGAGCACCACAACCTGCTCGCCAAGCGACGCCAGCTTGCCCAATGCTGCGGGAGCGTCGTGGACATCGGAGACGAACAGCATCAGGCCCCGGTCCTTTGGAGTGAATAACGGACCCAGAGCACCGACGCCGCCGCGGCGAGCAGCGCCACCACCAGGGACACCTGCCAGGTCAACCCAAGTGGGGAGAACTCCGCGGACATGCCCCCCATCCCGAAGCCGAGCACCGCGGCCAGGGTGGTCTTCCACACACCCGACCCCCTCCCCTGGTCGGAACCTTCATCCCGGGGCGGGGACAGTGTCCCGACAAAGATGACAACGACCAGGGCTATCACCCCAAGGGCCAGCAGGACCGCATATACCTTGATCACACTCCCAGAGTATCGGGGCCGACAGGTCCACCTTCACACCGGTCGTCAGGAGACACGCCGCTCTGCGGGAATCAGGCGAAGCCGGGGGACCAGACCGGCGGCGGCCAAGTTGTCGACGGCAACAGCCTGTGACTCGCTGAGATCGACCGGCTTGTCACCCAGCAGGACCATGACCACACAATCGTCGCAGGCACTGGTGTCCCGCATCGCACACTGCTCACAATCGATCAACATTTCGACCTCCTCGAATCCAAGCTACGACGGAGGTGTGACAGATTCGATGGGGTCAGGTCCGGCGGTGGACCTGACCCCATCAACCTCGGGGTTGGTGAGATCCCGCCTTACGGTCGGATTCGAAACCTGCCGGATCGGCCCGGGCTACCAGGAAACGGCGACGACAACCGCTCAGAATCCGTTGTCGGCCAACCAATCTGATGCGATGTCGGCAGCGTCGTGGGTATCGATGTCATACCGCTTGTTCATCGCGGTCAAGTCGGCGGTGGTCAGCTTGGCGCTGACCTCGTCGAGGATGTCGGTGATGGTCGCCCCGTAGGCGTCACGCAACTCCACGGTCAACACCGGCACCACATTGTCTGCGGCGAGCATGCTCCGGTCGTCTTCCAGAAGGACGAAACCGCGCTCGGCGATTATCCCGCTGGTCGAGAAGAGAATGGCGACATCGATCTCACCTGCCTCCAGGGCCTGGACCGTGATCTGCCCGCCGTCCAGTGGCTGGAAGCTGGCACTCAAGTCGAGGTCGTATGCCCGGATCAGCCCGGGAATGCAGAACGGATTGGTCTCACAGTCGGGGGGTCCTCCGAGCACCAGATCGGCTCCCTTGGAAGCCAGATCACTCAACGTCGTCAGACCAAGTCGGCTCGCGGTCTCCGCGGTCACCACGAAAGCATTGGTGTCGATGGCGTCCGACGGATCGAGTGCCACCAGCCCGATATCCGCAAGCCAGCCGTTGAGCAGATTTGTGGTTGCCACGGCGTCTCCGCTGGCTTCCCCTGCCCTCCCGTTGAGGGCCTCGAGCATCGAAGCTGCGTACTCAGGAGCCAGGTTGATGTCTCCTGCCTCGAAGGCGGCCAGCTCCAGGTCACGAAAGCCGCCAACCCTTTGCACCCTCGCGGTGAAGCCGTTTGCCTCCAAGGCGCCCTTGTAGATCTCGGCGAGGATCTCGCTCTCCCCGAAGTCCTGGGCGGCGACCACCACCTCCGGGCCTTCAGGAG
>CAYZKF010000160.1:0-4542 GCA_964479135.1 uncultured Acidimicrobiaceae bacterium | reverse complement strand
TACCTAGATCACCCCGTCAGCGGAGTCTACCCATTCCGACCTCGATCCCTGGGAACCGACTCGCGCGATAGAGCACTAGGTTCACGGTGATGGCCGAATACCCATCCGAGTATGAGCTGGATGTTGTCCTCCGCGATGGGGGAGTGGCCCGTGTTCGGCCGATCCGACCGGAGGACTCCGAGAAGGCCCGTGCCTTCTTCGAGCGACTCGGTCCCGAGTCCCGTTATTTCCGGTTCTTCAGCGTCAAGCAGAGTCTCAGCGATCGCGAGGTGGAGCATTTCGCCACCGTCGATTACAAGGACCGGATGGCCCTGGTCGCCATCCACGACGGCGAGATGGTGGCAGTAGGGCGGTACGACCGGGAGGGCCCCGGTGAGGAAACCGCCGAGGTGGCCTTCGCCGTGGTCGACGACCATCAGGGACGCGGTCTGGGGACCAGGCTCCTCGAGCTGTTGACCAATCACGCTCGCAGCATCGGGGTCAAGCGGTTCCGGGCGTACGTTCTCGGGGAGAACCGCCAGATGATGAGGGTGTTTCGCAACTCCGGTTACGAGCTGACCCGGACCATCGACCGGGGGGTCTACACCGTCGACTTCCCCGTCGAGGAGAGCGAGACATCGTTGGGGGCGGAGTCGGAACATGAGAAGCGGGCGGTCGCCTCGTCGCTGCTCCCCCTGTTCTTCCCCAAGTCTGTGGCGGTGATCGGGGCGTCGACCAATCCGGCCTCGATCGGGGGCAGGCTGTTCAACAACTTGCTCAGCGAGGGGTTCACCGGCCCTCTCTACCCGGTGAACCCGGCCGCCCAGGTGGTCAGCTCGGTACGGGCCTACCCTTCCATCCTCGAGGTGCCCGACGAGGTCGACCTGGCTTTCGTGGTCGTCCCCCAGCGCCACGTCTACCAGGTCGTCGACCAGTGCGGTGACAAAGGAGTGCGTGGGGTGGTGGTGATCTCGGCCGGTTTCTCCGAGGTCGGTCCCGAAGGCGCCGCCCGGGAGGCCGAGCTGCTCGACCTGGTGCGGAGCCGGGGGATGCGGATGGTTGGTCCCAACTGCATGGGTCTGCTCAATACCGCAGA
This sequence comes from uncultured Acidimicrobiaceae bacterium, assembly GCA_964479135.1. Taxonomy (GTDB): domain Bacteria; phylum Actinomycetota; class Acidimicrobiia; order Spongiisociales; family ZC4RG35; genus ZC4RG35. The sequence goes on along the minus strand of CAYZKF010000160.1, from coordinate 3,467 downwards.
CTCGGTCCGGCTCAACGGCACCTTCGCCCCGGTGTACCCGCCGGCGGGGAACGTGGCCATGTCCAGCCAGTCCGGTGCCTTGGGGATAGCCATCCTCGACTACGCCACCGTGAACAACATCGGGATCTCCCAGTTCGTCTCGGTGGGGAACAAGGCTGACGTCAGCGGCAACGACCTGCTTCTCGCCTGGGAGGACGATCCCCAGACCGATGTCATCACCCTCTATCTGGAATCTTTCGGAAACCCCAAGAAGTTCTCCCGGATCGCCCGGCGGATCGGGAGACGCAAGCCGATCGTCGCGGTCAAGTCGGGGCGCACCCAGGCGGGAAGCCGCGCCGCTTCCTCCCACACCGGCGCTTTGGCATCCTCGGACGTGGCGGTCAACACCCTGTTCCGCCAGGCCGGGGTGATCCGGGTCGACACCATCGAAGAGCTCTTCGCCGCTGCCAGCCTTCTCGCCAACCAACCGGTCCCAACCGGCCCCAGAGTCGGAATCATCACCAATGCCGGTGGTCCCGGGATCCTCGCCGCCGACTCTCTCGAGGCAAACGGTCTCGAGATCACCGAGCTGTCGAGTGAGTTGCGCGACAAGATCGCCGCCGCGCTGCCCGAGGAGGCCTCGACCCGGAATCCGGTCGACCTGATCGCCTCCGGAGGTCCCGACCAATACGAACATGCCACGACCGCACTCCTCGAGTCGGGAGAGGTTGACGCGGTGATGGTCATCTACGTTCCCACCACACCGGCAGGTGCAGAGGAGGTGGCCGCGGCGTTGCGTCGGTGCCAGGACCGCCACGACGGCGAAGTGACCCTTCTATCCGTGTTCATGCACGCCGCCCGGTCGGAAGATCTCCTCGCCGGAGGGGAGGGCCAGCGGACCATTCCTAGTTTCGCCTTCCCTGAGACTGCAGCCGGGGCCCTGGCTCGAGCGGTCGGTCACGGGCTGTGGCGGAACCGCGACCCCGGGATCGAGGCTCGTCTCGATCCGGCCCAGATCGAAGAGATCCGGGCGGTGATCACCGAAGCGATGGCCCGATTGGGACCGTCGGGGGGCTGGATGGAGGCGGGTGAGGTGGATACCTGTCTGAACGCGGCCGGGTTGCGCATCCCGGTGACCCGGGTCACCCGGTCCGTAGAACAGGCCCAGGCGGTGGCCGCCGAGATCGGTCGCTCCGTCGTCCTAAAGGTGATCTCGCCTTCAGCTCTCCACAAGTCGGACGTCGGTGGTGTCGTCCTCGGGGTGGAGGGCGCCGAAGATGTCGCCGACGCCTATCACGCGGTGACGTCGGCGGTGCCCGATCCTCAAGGTGTCCTGGTCCAAGAGTACGTTCCCGGCGGGCATGAGGTGCTCATCGGGATGACTCATGACCCCAACTTCGGGCCCCTGGTCGCCTTCGGTCTTGGCGGGGTGTATGTCGAGCTGCTCAAAGATGTTGCATTCCGCATCCATCCTCTCACCGACGTCGACGCCGCCGAGATGATCCGTGAGACCAAGGGGTTCCGCCTCCTCGAGGGATACCGGAGCCAGCCGAAAGGAGACATTGTCGCTCTCGAGGACGCGCTCCTTCGGGTTTCGGGGATGATCTCGGCGATACCCGAGTTGGTGGAGATGGATCTCAACCCGGTCAAGGTCCTCGAGCCGGATGCAGGGGTGGTCGTGGTCGATGCCCGGATGAGGGTCGAACCGGTTCCCGCGGCGCTGCGACCGGCGATGCGAGACCTGCCCGGGGTGACTTCGAGGGTTCGTATCTGAGCCTCTCGCTCTAAGGTCGTCGTAATGGAATTCGTCTCGCTCGAAGCTCATGGGGCGGTGACCCTGGTCCGTCTCGACCGACCTCCGGTCAACGCCCTCTCTGCCCAGGTCGCTGAGGAGTTGCTCGAGGCTTTCACCAGTTGCCAAGACCCGTCGATCCGGGCGGTGGTGGTAACCGGCCAACCCCACTTCGCAGCCGGAGCAGACATCAAGGGGTTCAAGGAGACCCTCGACTCGGGGAGCAAAGAGAGGACCGCCAACACCCTGGTAGAAGCGATCGCTGCCCTCGAGGCCTTGGAGAAGCCGACTATTGCCGCAGTCCACGGTTTTGCCCTGGGCGGCGGCTGCGAGCTGTCGCTGGGAGCCGACTTCCGTTATGTCGCCGAGGACGCCCGAGTGGGACAGCCGGAGATCCTCCTCGGGCTCATCCCCGGTGCCGGGGGAACCCAACGCCTGCAAAGGCTGGTCGGGTATCAGACAGCCAAAGATCTGGTTCTCACCGGCCGGCACATCGACGCCGACGAGGCTCTATCCATCGGATACGCCGACAAAGTGGGGCCTACCGATCAGATCCTCGAACTGGCCATGGCTGATGCCGCCGACTGGGCCACCAAGGCGACTCTGGCGGTGGCCGCAGCCAAGCGGTCAATGGCGGCCGGTCGCGGGATCCCTCTGGAACAGGCCTTGGCAGTCGAGCAAGAGGAGTTCCAGCGGGTGTTCGGCACCGACGATGCCCGCGAGGGGATCGAGGCCTTCGTCGACAAGCGTCAGGCCGAGTTCAAGGGCCGCTGACCAGCCTGGCGAGCCGGTCGAGGTTCCCTTCCCACACCTTCGCCAGTATCGGGTTGGCCAGCCAGGCGGTGACCGGGCCCCCCAGCCACCAGGGGAAGGTCAAGTTTTCCTCCCAGGTGATCCGGGATCCGGCGCCCTCCTCCTCGACCGACAACAACCCATTGCCCCGGACCAGGCCGCGGTGGGCCACCTCGATCGAGCTCCCCTCCTGCCAGTCGGTGACCTCGATGATGTCTTTGGTGCGGAAAGGCCCCACCCGGGTGGCTACTTCCATGACGGTGCCCACCCCTCCGGTCTGTTCGGTGGTGAAGACCAGGGACTCGGCGTCTTTCATCCAGGTGACATGGCTGGCCAAGTCGGCCAGGGCAGGCCACACCCGGGTCACTGGGGCTCCGACTGGTCGCGACACGGTGATACGGGTCATCTCCGGGCGACGGTACAACCCGGCCAGGCCTGCGAGAATGGACCCTGATGCTCTACCTCGATCACGCCGCCACCACACCGATGCGTCCCGGAGTCGGGGAAGCCATGGCTCCCTACGCCGACGACCGCTTTGGCAACTCCTCGGGGGTCCACGAGATCTCCAGACAGGCGAAGAACGACCTGGAAGGTGCCCGGGAGCAGATCGCCGCGCTGATCGGGGCGACACCCGGCGAGATCGTCTTCACCTCCGGTGGGACCGAGTCGGACAACCTCGCCCTCAAGGGAGCCGTCTTCGCCCCTTCCCGCCGTCACGGAGTGGTCACCCTCGCCTCGGAGCATGAGGCGGTACTCGAGACCACTGAGTTCCTGCGCCGTCTCGGCCACCCGGTTCAGCTCGCCGGGGTCGGGGCCGATGGCCTCGTCTCCCAGGAGAGTGTGGTGTCGTCGATACTCCCGACGACCGCGCTGGTCTCGGTGATGATGGTCAACAACGAGACCG
>CAYZKF010000159.1:0-4605 GCA_964479135.1 uncultured Acidimicrobiaceae bacterium | reverse complement strand
TCGGAACCGAACATACATTCGATCCTACCAACACCCCCCGACAAATGTCAAGTATTGTTTTCGCATCTAATCATTCGTCATTGTTTTGCCACGAAACCCAATGATCCGCCCTAACGTTGAACGAGAATGAGCAGATACTTCCGGGTGCTGGTGGTGAGCTCGTTGCTGGCAGTCGGTGCCTGTGCCGGCGAAACGGCCACCTTGACCACCACCTCCACTCCCCTGGCCACCACGACGACGGTGCCCACGCCGACAACCACCTCCAACCTCCCTCCGGTCGCAGACGAAGGATGGGTGACCCTGGGACCCGACGGTCTACGCGATTTCGACGGGACGACCCTGTGGGCGACCTCGGTGTTCTCCTGGCACACCCTGACAAGAGACGGGGCCGGAGGATTCGTCTTCGCCGACGACGAAGGCTTGTGGTGGCTGCGACACGGGGCGAACACCCCCGACCTGGTCATCGCCCGAGACGGCCCGAGCGAGGTTGTCGAGGTCATCGAGACCGCCGACGGCCCGGTGGCCCGACTCGGCTTCTGCGATTCGGGCTACGTCAGGCTCGAGAACGGTTCGACGGTCGAAGATCCACCCCCGGGACGGGTAGAAGTCGACTGCGATGGCAACAACACCGTCCGATGGACTGCGGCCAACGGGCTCACCGCCGAGATCGTCGGCCCCGAGTTCGCCGAGGACGCCGAAGGTCAACCGGATGAAGTCGCCGAGGTAGCGCAGCTGGTCATCACCCGTGGCAGCCTCGTGCTGCTCAGGACCCCGGTCGGCGGTTTCTACGAGGCCTGGGCCCGGATCCACGACTTCGACGGCCGCCGGGTGGTCGTCTCCCGCGGCCCCTTCGAGCCGGCGATACCCGAGGAGACCTTCTACCTGATCGACCTGGCCACCGGTGAGACCATTTTCCCGCCGGCTGCGGCCGCGATGTCGATGGCGCTCCACGGCTTGGACATCGACGGCCAACCCGAGGTGATCGAGCCCCTATACATCTACCAGGGCACCCCCCTGCTCACCGACAACCTGATCGTCGACCTGGAGGACGGTCGCTATGTGGGGTACATCGACCACGTCGCCGCCAGTGGGCTCACCGGCGGGCCCGAGATCCATTTCGACCTGGCGGTCTGGTTCTCGGGCAAAGAGGCGGACTACGCGGCATTGGCAGACGGGTGGACCGACATCCCGGTGCCCAATGACTATTACATCCGCAACCAGGACCCGACCGTCCCGGTGTTGACCGTGCATCCCGATGTCGAGGTGACCTCGGTCTGGTACCACTATGACCAGGACCCCACCCTGGAAAGCCGGTCGATCAGCTTCGAAGAACTGGTCGACGCCCTGACCGGAGAGCCGGTGGGATTTCACCTCAACATGTGGCACGACCCCTGGTGGATCACCATCGCCGACGGAGAAGTGGTCGCCATCGACGAGCAATACATCCCTTGATCAGAGGGGCACCATCTCGGATCTAGCCTTGCGGACATGGAGCGGATCGTCGTTATCGGCACCTCGGGCTCGGGGAAGTCGACCCTGGCACGTCGGATCGGAGACCGCCTCAACCTCCCGGTGATCGAACTCGACGCCCTTCATCACCTTCCTGGCTGGGAGGTGAGACCCGTCGACGAGTTCCGGGAGTTGGTCGACCGGGCCACGGTGGGAAGGCGATGGGTGGTCGACGGCAACTACTCGGCGACCCGGGACATCGTCTGGGCCCGAGCCCAGGTGGTGATCTGGCTCGACTATCCGCGATGGCGATCCATGGCTCGGGTGATACGGCGGACGGTTTGGCGGGCGGCGACCCGCGAGGAGCTGTGGCATGGGAATCGGGAGCCCTGGTCGAACTTCGTCAGCCTCGACCCCGAGAGGTCGATCATCGCCTGGACCTGGACCACTCATGCCGACCGGCGGCGGCGTTATGCGGAGATGATCGAGGACCCCGCATGGGATCACCTGGAGTTTCGGCGGCTCACCCATCCCTCCCAGATAGGGCCGCTGATGCCTCCGAGGAGATGATCATTCGCACTCCTGATCCACCGAGACTCGTGGGCAGGAGACATGATCCGATCCTTCCAACACGTCAACGGCCAGCCGGAGGATGAAACGACGATCGCCCACCAGGGAGACGTCATCTCCCAATTGCGACCTAGTCCATCAACAGGTTGGAGTACTGGTCGCGGACCACCTTCGTGTCGAACTTGCCGGTGCCGGTCTTGGGGATGGCGTCGATGAACACCACCATGTCGGGGAACCACCAGGCCTATCCGAGCCCGAACCGTCCCGATACGGGTAGGAACGGCGGTTCACCGTACGGGAATTGGAAGTCGGCGTTGCCCTCGCTGTTGGTGAACCGGAAATAGAAGGTGGTGTTCGACGGTCGGAACACCGCCGGGGACTCGATCCCATTACCGTTCCAGTCCCCGGCGACGAACCGATCCCCGGGATTACCGAAGAAGAACTGGTTGTCGGCAATCCCCTGGGTATGCGTGTTGCGGTAATAGACGAACCCCGTCGACTCTCGGTGCAATCCCACGGTGGTGATGCCGTTTCCGTTGAAGTCCCCGGTGAACGGCTTGTCCCCCGGGTTGCCGAACATATAGGAGAACTCGGCAGCACCCAGCCCTCCACCGTCCTGGCCCAACTGGTTGATGATGTAGAAGGTCTGGTTGGAGGGTCGGTAGATCGACACCGTGTCACAACCGTTCCCGTTGAAGTCCCCAGCGATGGGCATGTCCCCGGGGTTGCCGAAGAAGAAGGTGATGTTCGCTATCCCCTCGGTGTTCGAGTTGCGCAGATAGACGAAACCGTCGGACTGGCGGTACAGGCCCGGGGTTTGGATCCCATCACAGTTCCAGTCGCCCATGAACGGCACATCATTCGGATTCCCAAAGAAAAAGGAGGTCGTCTGACCGAGACTGTTGCGCAGATGCCAGCGACCCTGAGCCGGATCGACCAGGCCCACCGTCGGGGCGAACCCGTATTTGCGCACGAAGGCGTCGGCTCCACCCGAGGAACCGCCACCATCCGGAATAGCTCCATCGGTCGACCCGGCGACGTAGACACCACCGTCGGGTCCGGCCTCCACTGCGACGGGCTTAGTGGCAAGGCCTCCGATCTGGCGCGTCCAAACATGGGCGCCAGTCGAAGTGTAGGTCCGCACGAAGCCGCTCCCGGACTGGAAGCTTCCGGGGAGTTTGGCGCCGGCGCTACCGGCGACATGGACGCGACTCCCGCTCCCCAATGTGACCCCTAATGCCGAGTCGCCGACATCGGTTCCGAACTGACGGGTCCATAAAGGACTGCCGACTGACGAGTACTTGACGACGAAGGCGTCGTTGCTGCCTGCGCTGACAGCGCCCGGGAAGGTTCCCGCAGTAAAGCCCGCCACGTAGACCGAGCCGTCCGGCTCAACGGCTACCGCCTGAGCAACGTCCTGAGCACTGGTGCCGAACTGCAAAGTGCCCGCTGTCGCTCCATTGGAGTTGTAGATGCGGATGAAGGCGTCGCTGCCACCCTGGCCCGCCACGCCCGGAAGGGTTCCCTCGGTGTTGCCGACGACATAGACTTTGCCGGTGCTGTCGACTCCAACTCCGGAAGCCTCGTCGAACTGGGCGGTGCCGAACTGTCGGGTCCACAGCACGGCACCGGCGGACGAGTACTTGCGGACGAAGGCATCGGAGCCACCGAAGGGTGCACCGTCATGGGCGTCTGGAATGTGGCCGACAGTCCGTCCCACCGCATAGACGCTCCCATCGGATGCGACGGCTACCCCGACTGCCCTGTCCAACGCATTGCTCCCGAACTGGCGGGTCCACAACACATTCCCGGAAGGCGTGTACTTGCGGACGAAGGCGTCGACACCACCGAAGGATCCTGAGGTCCCGGGCAGACTGCCGGTGGTGTCTCCAGCCACATGCACGCTGCCATCGGGTCCCAGGGCAACAGCCAGGGCGCGGGTCGATGCCCCTTCGTTGCTGAACTGCCGTGTCCATAGGACTTGACCGCTCGGCGAGTACTTGCGCACGAAGGCGTCGCTGTTTCCCAATTCTACGATCCCATCAACGAGACCACCCTCGGTGTGCCCGACCACATACACGCTGCCGTCGGGAGCCACGGTCACCCCAGTCGCCCGATCTATTTGCGAGCTCCCGAATTGGCGGGTCCACTCCAAGTCCCCAGGTGAGGCTTGAACGGTGGGCGCAACCACAACCAGGAGCAACACCGCCAGACCCGTTGGGATCGACCGGGCAAGCGCTTTGGTGATCACTGGTCGCAAAGGTACCAAAGGCACATGGTCATGTGTTCAGGGAACCATTCGAACTCACGGTCCGTGCAACGGCGGGCAAGGCCGAGGCTGGGTGGGTGCTGACAGACATCGTCATTGCGCCCTTCCGCCAGGGGGTTGGTTGCGACACGTCGCTCTGTCCCTTCGTCGGGTCCAGCCGCCGCACGAACCTACACCCCCCCGACCGGAAGTCAAGACGATTGCTGGTATTGGTGGCCTTTGGTCGCCCGGGCCAAACGCCCTACTCCATCAACAGGTCGGAGTACTGGTCGCGAACCACCTTCTTGTCGAACTTGCCGGTGCCGGTCTTGGGGATG
>CAYZKF010000158.1:0-4643 GCA_964479135.1 uncultured Acidimicrobiaceae bacterium | reverse complement strand
CGCCACCGGGATCCTCTCCGCGGTGCGGACTGCGGCCCTCGAAGGGGTGCGCGAAGGGTGGACCGCCAACGTCGTCGCCTGGGAGGGCTCCGAGGCGCCTACCGACTCGGTCAGGGAATGGGCGGAACGAATGCTCGCCTCGTCGGAGGTGACCGGTGCCCTGATCCGCATCGGTCCTGGCCATCTCGGCAAGGCCCTGCCATGAGGGGCACCTTCGTGGTCACCGGTGCCGCCGGCGGGATCGGGCGGGCGATCGTGGAGACGTTGACCGCCTCCGGGCCGTTCACCATCGTCGCCGTGGACATCTCCCCCGATCTCGCCGCGCTCGAGGGCGATGTCATCCCGGCACAGGTCGACTTGACCACCGATTCGGGGATCGACCGGGTGCGGGCCGCGGTAGAGAGCGCCGGTGCTCCACTACTTGGTCTGGTCAACAATGCCGGGATAACCCGCGACGCCCGTCTGGTCAACATGGCCGACCAGGACCTCAGGATGGTCCTCGACGTCAACCTGGGCGCCCCATTCCGGTTGGCGACCGCCCTGGGGGGTTTGATGTCCGACGGGGGTTCCATCGTCAATATCTCCTCCCGCGCCTATCTGGGCAACTTCGGACAGTTCAATTACTCGATGTCGAAAGGCGGTCTAGTGGGCTTGACCCGAGCGCTCGCCCTGTCGCTGGCCCCAGGGGTCCGGGTAAATGCGATTGCGCCTGGCCTGATCGGGACCGAGATGGCCATGGCCATCCCCGAGGACGTGCTCGACAGAATGGTGGCGGCCATCCCCCTCGATAGGATGGGCTCACCGGGCGAGGTCGCCAACGTCGTCTGGTTCCTCCTCTCCCCCCTCTCCTCCTATATCACCGGTGAGGTCATCGTGGTCGGGGGAGGCCGCAGCTTGTCTTGACCCGGCAGCCTCAATCGGCCATCAGCTCCAGGTTGAAGTGGCGGTGGATCACCCCCGGTGCCATACCCTCGCGGGTGATGACCAACCCGGCCTCGCCGACCAAACGATGGAGTTCCTCCTTGGTGTACTGCCAGATGTGGGCATCGACGTACTCCCACTCGCCCGAACCGATCCGCTCTCTGCCAACTTCGGGGGAGGGCATCTCGTCGAGAGACTGGTAGTAGCTGGTCACCCGTCCCCAACGGCTGGCGTCGGGTGTGCTGAGATAGATACGTCCGTCAGGCCGGAGCAAGTCGCGGAGCCGACGAAGTGACGGCACCGGGTTGAAGTTGAGATGTTCCAGTACCTCGGTGAAGACGATGACGTCGAACTGCTCTCGCCACGGGAGAGGCTCGAGCTCGAAGTTGTTGGCGGCGAAGCTGAGCCCATGCCGGGCGATCACCTGCTCGGCGAGGGCGTCGGATCTCATGTCGGTGCAGAAGGTCTCTCCGCCGAAGAGGCCATCGACATATACGGCAAGCGTCCCGTAGGCACAGCCAATATCGAGACAACGAGCACCCTGGCAACCGGGCGCCAACTCGTGCAACCATGCGGCGATCTCGGACCAGTAGGCGACTTCCGAGGACCGGTAAGCGGTCAGGTAGTGGTCCTGTCCGCCGGCTGCAACCGAGTCCTGCGCCCTGGTCACCTCCCGCATCCAAGGAGTGTCGCTCACCCGTCGCAGCGCCCGACGATTACGAGCGGCCCTCAACCGGTCACCGAGAGGTGCAGCCACGCCGGCAACCTATCGGAGTTCCCTTCTCGATGCGGCCAACGGCGGCTAGGTGCTCTTCACCGCGGGTAGGTGCGCGAGTTTCGGCGAGCCAGGGACGCCGCCTCGCCAGGACGCAGGACGAAGACGCACTGGCCCGTTCGGCGAGGACGAGGACGCCGCGGGCGGTGTCATCTGGCCGTCGAAATGCCAGCGGACTCACCAGATAGGCCACCCGATGCCCGGGTCGAGCCCTCTCCGGTTGGGGGCTTGACGGGCCGCCCGCCCATTCCGGGAGATTTCCCCCATCATCCAAGGGCCACTACCCGAGGTTCGGGGGTGGTTCCCGAGGGTCACGACCGGGCGGTGGCTGACGATGCTTCCGGTTGCGGAGCAGAGTCCAAGCGATCAGACCCGCGAAAAGGGCGATGGCAATGGTGGTGCCTGCTCCTGAAGAGGTCTCACCACCCACCGGACCCAAGTGGTACCCGAGGTCGATCTCAAATGCGATCCGCGCCAGCTCGGCTGCCCGTGCTCGCCGGGTCGGAGACCTCAGTTATCGGATCGCAGAAGAAGGAGTAGTTGGGCTCACCGAGGGGGCCGGCAAACAGAAGCGGGATGAAGTAGCTGCGACCTTCGACGAAACCATAGCCCTGCAGCCACCCCGGATCAGGGGAGGTCACCAACCAGACATCGGCAGGCGTTGCACCCAAGACGCCGTCGTAAAAGAACCCGTCCATCTCAACTTCGACCGTGGTCCGGCCGTAGGTCGGAGAGTCCCCGTCCTCATCGGTGGTGATCCGCCGGACCGTGCCCACCACAGCCATGTCGTAGCTTCGGGTATCGGGGGCGGGAAGGGTCAGGCGGTTCCGAACCAGGGACTCCGGCGTGTTCTCAGGGAAATGGGCACAGGTGAGAGCCCCGGCCGGGAGTAGCGCACCCGCGGACCAACCCAGGACCAGGCCCGCGATCAAAGCGAGGCGCCCCGCCGTCATCTCCCTGCGACGCCCCCCACCGGCCCACAGTTCGCTCCGGTCCAAGCACCAGCCATCTTCGCCTCAGTAGTACAGCCTGACCAGGCTCTCGGCGACCATCGCCGGCTTGTCACTCCCCTCGACCTCGACGGTCACGGTCCGCTCCAACTGGAGACCTCCCGCCACCTCCGACACCGCATCCAAGGACAGCCTCGCCCTGATCCTCGAACCCACAGGTACCGGGGCTGGGAACCTGACCTTATTGAGGCCATAGTTCACCCCCATCCGAGGGACTCCGACATCGAAAGGGATCTGGGCGACCAGCGGGATGATCAGCGACAGGGTGAGAAAGCCGTGGGCGATCGTCCCCCCGAAGGGGGTCAGCCGGGCCGCCTCCGGGTCGACGTGGATGAACTGGTGATCGTCGGTGGCGTCAGCAAATGCATTCACCCGCTCCTGGGTGATCTCCATCCAGTCGCTGACCCCCACCTCGGTTCCGACCAAATCCTGCAAACGTTCGAAGACTTCCTCCATGCAAAGGATTGTGACAGGAGTTGGGTAGACGTGGGGAACCATCTAACTTGGTGGCATGGCCGACGCAACCAAGCTGATGGTTTGGATCGATCAGGACCTATGCACCGGTGACGGAATCTGTGAGGAGATCACACCGGATGTCTTTGTGGGTCGCGACGATGGCCTCTGGGTGGTCAAAGAGGAGTCGAAGCACTTTGGCAACACCGTGGTCTTCGACGGCGAACAGGCACCGGATGGCGCTCGCGGGATGGCCCGTGTGCCCGACGCTCTCATCGAAGATGTCATCGAGTCCGCCGAAGAGTGCCCCGGCGAGTGCATCATGATCGAGCCCTACCAGGAGTCAGCCGTCCACTCCGGCTAACGGGCGAGCCTCTAGTGGTGTGTCTGTGAAATAGGGGCGCGGTGTCTCCGAAGCCATCGGCGTCGTCTGGCAAGGACAAAACCGCAGTCGCAGCCGGGAGCTGCTTCGAGGATTTGTACGCAGCCAGAGGCGTTGAGGGCCGGAGAGACCGCCTCATTGTCTCGCAGACGCACCACTAGCCTCCCTTCGACATGCAGGTTCTGCCCACGCGTCTCGACACGCGCTCCGAGGAGTATCAGGCCAACCGCGCAGCCATGTTGGAGAAGCTCGACGAGTTCGACACGCTCCAGGAGCAGGCCCGGCTCGGCGGAGGCCCCAAATACATCCAGCGTCACCGCGACCGGGGAAGGCTTCTCGCCCGGGAGCGCATCGAGCTTCTCGTCGATCAGGACACCCCATTTCTCGAGCTCTCCACCCTGGCGGCATGGGGTACCGACAAGCCGGTAGGAGCCAACATCGTCACCGGAATCGGCGTGGTCAGCGGTGTGGAGTGCGCCATCCTGGCCAACGACCCCACCAGTCAGGCAGGAGTCTTCAACCGATTCACGCTTGCCAAGTCGTTGCGGATCATGGATATCGCCATGGAGAACCGACTTCCCTTGATCAACCTGGTCGAGTCGGGCGGGGCCGACCTACCCGACCAGGCCGACGTCTTCGTCGTCGGTGGAAAGTGGTTCCGCAATCTGACCCGACTCTCCAAGGCAGGCATACCCACCATCTCCCTGGTCTTTGGCAGCTCAACCGCCGGAGGCGCCTACTTCCCCGCGATGTGCGACTACGCGGTGATGGTCAAAGAGCAAGCCAAGGTGTTCCTCGGGGGACCACCACTGGTCAAGATGGCAACCGGTGAGGAATCCACCGACGAGGAGTTGGGTGGAGCCGAGATGCACTCCAAGGTCTCCGGCCTCTCCGACTACTTCGCCGAGACCGAACATGACGCCATCCGGATCGGCCGGGAGATCATCGCCCATGTCAACTGGCGGAAGCAGGGCTACGGGCCAACCCGCGACCCCGACGACCCGATACACGACATCGACGAGATCCTGGGGGTGATCCCTGCCGATCTGCGGGTCCCGTTCGACATGAGGGAGATCCTCGCCCGGGTCCTCGACGGGTCACG
>CAYZKF010000157.1:0-4643 GCA_964479135.1 uncultured Acidimicrobiaceae bacterium | reverse complement strand
ACGTCTCGATATCCCTGTCTTCCACGACGACCAGCATGGGACGGCGATCATCGGAGGCGCCGCCTTCATCAACGCGGTCGAGCTGACCGGACGCGACATGGCCTCGACCAGAGTGGTGGTGGCCGGTGCGGGCGCGGCCGGGGTGGCCTCGGCGCGGTTCCTCATCGCACTCGGCCTCGACCCGGCCAACCTACTGATGACCGACTCCCGCGGGGTGATCCACACTGGCCGCGAGGACCTCAACGAGGTCAAGCTGGAGTTTGCCACGGAGACGAGCGCCCGCACCCTCGACGACGCCATGGTGGGCGTAGACGCCCTGATCGGGGTCTCGGTAGCGGGGACAGTCACCAAAGAGATGGTCCGCTCGATGGCCAACGATCCCATCGTCTTCGCCTTGGCCAATCCGGACCCCGAGATCACCTATCCCGACGCTCGAGCCGCCCGGGGCGATGTCATCATGGCAACCGGGAGAAGCGACTTCCCCAATCAGGTCAACAACGTCCTCGGTTTTCCTTTCATCTTCAGGGGCGCGCTCGACGTCCGGGCCCGGGCGGTCTCCGAGAGGATGAAGATTGCCGCGGCCCACGCCCTCGCCGATCTGGCACGCCAGCCGGTGCCCGATTCGGTCCTCCGGGCCTATGACCTGGAGCAATTGGCGTTCGGCCCCGAGTATCTCATCCCCAAGCCCTTTGACTCGCGTGTCCTGTGGACAGTGGCTCCGGCGGTGGCCCACGCCGCCATGGAGGAAGGTCTGGCTGGTGCTCCCATCGAAGACTTCGACGTCTACCGGACCCAACTCCAGACCCGATTCCGCGCCTCACACGCCCTGGTCAACTCGATCACCAATCGGGCGATGGAACAGCCCAAGCGGGTCGCCTTCCCTCATGGCGACGATGTCCGGATCATCCGGGCCGCCCGCAGGGTCGCCGACGAGGGGATCGCACGCCCCATCCTCATCGGAGATACCGGGGTGATCGAGTCCCTCGCCTCGAGCTTCGCCATCCCGCTCGACGGGTTGGAGGTCGTCGACCCCTCCTCGGGAAACTCGGAACGCGAGGCGTACGCCGGTGTACTCGAGGGACTCCGCCGGGCGAAGGGGATGAGTCTCGAAGCGGCGAGGCGCCAGGTCGGCGATCCCAACATGTACGGCTGTCTCATGGTCCACCAGGGCGCCGCCGATGCGGTGCTTGGTGGCCTGTCCACTTTCTACCCGGAGACCATCCGGCCGGCTCTCCAAGTCCTCAGTGTCGAGGATGGCCGGTCGATCGTCTCCGCGGTCTATCTGGTGGTGGTCGGCGGTCGGCCCCTCTTCTTCACCGATTGTGCGGTGAATATCGAGCCGACGGCAGAGCAGCTCGCCGAGATCGCGATGGCTGCCACCGCCACCGCCGAGAACGTCTTCGACCGCGAACCCCGTGTGGCGTTTATCAGCTACTCGGACTTCGGCTCGGCCAGTGGGGAAGAGCCGGCGAGAGTTCGCCGCGCCGTGGAGCTGTTCCGACAGGCCCGTCCCGACATCCCCGCAGACGGCGAGATGCAGGCGGATACCGCGGTGATCGCCGACCTCCTCGCCAGCCGTCGCCCCGGCGGCCCGATGGGACGGGCTGCCAACGTGTTGGTCTTCCCCAATCTCACCGCGGCCAACGCCTCCTACAAGCTGCTGAATCGACTCGCCGACGCCGAGGTAATCGGGCCGATCCTCACCGGGCTGTCCAAGACGGTCCATGTGCTCCAGCGGGATGCCTCGGTGAACGATGTGGTCAACATGACCGCGATAGCCGTCGCCGAGGCACAGAGACGGGAACGGGCGTCGGCTGCTGCCACCTGAGCCCGCCGTATCCGATCTGGCTCAGGTCAAGGAGTAGATGGCTCCTGACGTTGGAGGCGTTTCTCAAACCAGTGGTGGGCGAACGGCTCGTCGTTGAACGGATCCACCTCCTGGTATCCGGCCGACCGGTACAGGCTGATCGCCTCGGTGAGGGTGCCATTGGTCTCGAGACGTAGCGTCTCCACACCGCGGTCGGCGGCCAGCTGTTCGATCTCGACCAGGAGCCGGCGTCCCAGACCGAGGCCACGCACCGATGCGGAGACCCACATCCTCTTGACCAGCGCCGATCCCCCCGGTTCCAGCTTGAGGGCGGCGCACCCCACCGGGTGGTGGCGAAGTCGAGCGACCAGGAAGAATCCCGAGGGCTCGGAGAAGGCGGCGGCGTCGGGGTCGAGGCTCCGAGCAACCTCGAAACCGCCCTCGAATCTCTCGTCGAGCTCCCGGAAGTATGAGTCGAGGGAGAACATCGCCGCCTCGGTCGTGGGGTCCTCGACGCTGATGTCGATCATCCCTGCGGTGAGGAGACGTTCGACAGTGCCGGCCGCCTCGACCAGCTCGAGACGCTGCCGTTCGCTCAGCGGGGCGAGAAATTGCTCGGCCAACTGGTCGCTGAGACGGTTGAGCAGGTCGTGCTCGATGGTGCCTGCCTCGGTGAGTCGAACCGTGCGGACCCGAGCATCGGCTGGGTCGGGGAGCACCTCGACCAACCCCTCCTCCTCGAGAGACTTGAGCAGACGGCTCAGATATCCGGAGTCGAGGTCGAGTCTGCTGCGGAGTTCGCGAATATCGCTCCCCGATCGGCCCACCTCCCAGAGGACCCGGGAAGCGCCGAGAGGTCGGTTCCGGGAGAGGTACTGGTCGTCGAGAGCCCCGACCCGCTCGGTGACGATCCTGTTGAACCTCCTGATCACCCCGACCTGAGAGTTGCTCATGTGATTCTCTGACTCTAGTCAGAGGATCATCCTTGGAGGTGGTGCCCGAGTGCCGACCCGGATTCTCAGCGCTCCTTCCAGAACTCCTCGTAGTGGACGTTGCCCCTCACCTTGTGGTGATCGATGGTGAACCCTCGCTCGCTGAGGATCTGGCAGACCCCAAGGGGTTCGGGAAAATCCATCGAGCCGTCGTCGTCCCACTTGGGGAGTCCGATCATCGCCGGGTTGCCACAAAGGAAGACGTGGGTGTTTGCCGGGTCGAGAGGCTCGCCCAGCTCCTCCTCGAGTCGTCCGGAGACGATGAAGTCCTGGATATACACCTTGTTCCCTTCGTTCTCCGGTTCACGGGTGGTCAAGGCGATGTACTTGTAGGCCGGCCACCGCTCCTGGGTGATCTCCTGTTGATGGGTGTAGGCCAGGTCTTGTCGGTACCGGACACAGACCACGGAGACGATCTTGCCCCGGTGCCCGTTGCGTAAGAGCTCGGCGACCATCGCATTCTGCGGTGCTTCCCCGGTCCCGGTGCTGAGGAGCACCACGTTGTCGGTGGGGGCGACGTCGTCGAGCGTGTACCGGCCGGTGAACTTGCGACTCATGAAGAGGCGGTCGCCGACTCCCTTCTTGAAGATCCTCGGGGTCAGCGCGGGCAGCTCCGTCGGCCCGGGCCGGACCTGGACGATGTAGAACTCGACCTCGTCGGGATGGGCGGGCATCAACTCACCGTCGTCATCGACTATCGAGCTAGACACCGAGTAGGACCGTCGAGCCATCTTGTCGTGTTGTTCGGGGTGCAACTCGAAGTCCTCGCTGGCGTCGTCGGCGCGGGGCTCCCAGTATCCGAGGGCCAGCGTGGTGTATTGGCCCGCCTTGAACTCGTCGATCGGCTGATCGGGGCGGACTCTCAACACCCAAAGCTCGGGGTTTCGCACCCGGATCGAGGTGATGATGGCGTTGTAGTGCTTCTGGCGTAGCGTTTCGACCCGCTCCTCGGGGGTCTCCTCGCGATAGACGACGAACAAATCGGAGATGATCGAAGTCGCCGCATCGAGGGCCTGTCGGTCCCATCCCCCACGACGCGAAACGGTGACCACGTTGGACAAGACGTGAACCTGGTCGAAGGAGTCGTCGGCGTCGAGCAGGCGGACGGCGAGGAGGTCGGGCGGGGTGTCGACCGAGCCCGGTTTGGTCCGGTAGGAGTGCCCGTCCTGACCGGTCAACGAGCGGTCGAGCGTGAACACCCCGATCTCGCCGACCGGTGTCGCCTCGACGGTGATCACTTGACCCACGCCGACAAGCTACCGGGTGGGAAGACCTGTCGATGACCGGATGTTGGCTATTACGTGGACACCGAGGTCAGACACCAGCTGGAGCGGGGAGGTATCGCCGACATCACCACCATCGGGCGGAAGTCTGCTTTGGCGAGACGGATCGAGATCTACTTCCACCACTTCGACGGGGTGTTCTTCCTCACCGGTCGTCCCGGGCGGAAGAGGGACTGGGAGGCCAATATCGAGGCCAACCCGGAGTTCACCCTCCATCTCAAGAGGGGAGTGGCCGCGGACATCCCGGTCACCGGTGAGCCCGTCGCCGACCCTGAAGTCAGGGCTGGTCTGATCCGTAGAGCGATGGTGGACAGTTGGAATTCGCCACCCGACCGAGCCGAGGCTCGTCTTGCCGAATGGGTCGACCGGGCTCCACTTATCCGGTTTCGCCCTATCGACGACTGAGCGCGCATCGACTAGGCCCGGGGTCGACCTATCTCCGGGTGTTGGCTCCTTAGGTTTTTTCCAGTCGCTCGCCGACATCTTTCATCCCCATCCCGATGAGGACGAAGAGGACTCCGGCGAGTGCGGCTAGCCCGGCGACACCAAAGGCCAGAATCG
>CAYZKF010000156.1:0-4646 GCA_964479135.1 uncultured Acidimicrobiaceae bacterium | reverse complement strand
ACTGATGGTGGGTGCAACCACTCAGCCGACAGGCCTGCTCGGCTGTGAACGCCTGATCCAATGTGTCCTCTCTAAAAACTTCAGTCACGGGCCGGGGCAGGGCGTGCTCGTCTCTCCGGTCAGCGCCTGCGGTGACTCGCGGGTCGGGAACAATAGCCAACTCGATTGCCGACCGGCTGGTCGGGTCGACCGCTTCTACTCGTCGAGCTCGTCGACCGGCTCAGGGATCCTGGTTCGCCACCCCTGAACCCGGACCGCGTTGACCAGAGAGGTCGCTGACAATACGAGAAGGGCGAACCCTGCAGCCGCCACCCATGTCTCCGAGAGGTAGGCGACGATGATGGCCAGGCCGACGATCACTCCGAGGATGGAGAGCTTGGCTCCCACCCGAAGAGGGCTCTCGATCCGCTGCACGGCGCGGGCCAACTCGGGGTCTTCCTCGTAGAACTGGCGCTCGATCTCCGCCAGAATTTTTTGTTCCTTGTCATCAAGCGGCATGGGTCCACCGGGCAGTGTGTTGTGCCCACCGGGAACTTTACACCGACCACGGGAACAGGTGGAAGGGTTCTTCACCCGGCGTCGTCGCGGCTCGGGGGCGGGCTGATCGCATTGCCACCGAACCGATCCCATACATCGAACACCACTTCTTCGACTCGTTCCCATTCCGAGGTGAAGCCCAACACCGTCTGACGAGGCTCATCGTCCTTTTCCAGACCGGTGGCGGCCAATCCCAGTAGGCGAACCGGACCGTCGAGGCCAAGGTCGGAAAGGAGCTCACTCCCCACCCGGAACAGAACACTCCGGGAACGAGTCGGCTGAGAGGATGTTCGGCTCCTGGTGACGGTCTCGAAGTCGGGGTATCGGACCTTGAGGCTGATGGTCCGAGCGGCCACCCCGGATCGGCGCAACCGGTCGGCGAGCTGACCGGCGTGGTCGAGCAGTGCCGTGGTGACCACATCCTCGCCGACCAGGTCGACCGGGTAGGTCTCCTCCACCGAGATCGACTTCACCTCCTGGTCGGGCATCACAGGACGCAGGTCTATGCCGGCGGCGAGATCGAGGAGCTGACGACCCAGACTGGGGCCGACCACCTTTGCCAACGTGGCCTCGGGTGTCTCTGAGACATCGGCGACGGTGTCGATCCCCAGACGTCTCAGTGAGGCCAGGGTCGCCGGGCCCACGCCGGGGAGGGCTGCCGCGGGGAGAGGCCAGAGAAATCCCCTCTGATCGTGGCTGGGAACATGGAGGATGCCATCTGGTTTGGCTCTCTCCGATGCCAGCTTTGCGATCAACTTGTTGGAGGCGACACCCACCGAGGAGGGGAGACCCAGTCTGGAGTGAATCTCGGAGCGAACCGCTTCTCCCACCTCCACCGCGGTATCGAAATGGTGCCTCAACCCGCTGACGTCGAGGAAGGCTTCGTCAAGGCTGAGACCTTCGACCAACGGGGTGAACTCCCGGAACACCGCGAAGACCTCGGCCGAAACTCTGTTGTATTTCGGATGGGAAGGCGGCACCACCTTGAGTTGGGGGCAGGCTCGCCGGGCCTGTGCAGTGGGCTGCGCCGAGTGGACCCCATGCCGCCGGGCCTCGTACGACGCGCTTGCGATGACACCTCTGGGCCCGGTCCCGCCCACCGCAACCGGAACCGATCGAAGTGAGGGATCGTCGAGCCGTTCGACCTCGACGTAGAACGAGTCCATGTCGACGTGGAGGATCGGCTCAGTCCACACAGCTCGCCAAGTTACCTCGGGTTGGGGACGCAACCGGCCAAACTGACAGGATGGCTGCCCTCGTCCATCTGGTTCGCCACGCCGAAGTCGACAACCCGCAGCACCTGGTCTACGGGTCGCTGCCCGGGTTCGGGTTGTCCCCTCACGGGTTGGAGCAGGCCCGGCGGGTGGGCCGTTATCTCGGCCCCCGGGCAGTAGTCGCCATCTGGTCTTCGCCACTGGAGTCTGCCCTGAGGACCGCCGAGGAGATCGCGGCCCGCTCCGGAGTGCCGGTGCGGGTTGATGACGACCTTCGCGACTGGGATATCACCGACCGATGGAGGGGGCACCAGTGGGGCTCGGTGCCGGGGGTTTTCCCCGGAGAGCTCGAGACCTATCTCGACGAACCCCAGTCTGTCGACTTCACCGACGAGACCTTGGATGAGATGGCCGACCGGATCGCCACCGTTGCCCGGCGCCTCGACGCAGCCCACCCCCATGGGGACGTGGTCGTGGTCTCCCACCAGGACCCGATCCAGGCCGGCCGTCTCCGTCTCATCGGTTCCAGTTTGGCCACGTTGCATGATGGGACGCCGACGCACGGCGCCGTTGTCACCCTCCGCCCGGGCACGACATGGGGGGAGGAGACGGTGTGGGAGCCGGCCGAATCTCCTCGCTTCGGGGAGAAGTCCGACTTGCGAGTGGTGGCGGCAGGAGACGGACCACAGCCGACTTCGGCTTGACTGCCCTCGGTGCGAGACTCGGGGCCGTGAGACCGCCAATCGCTGCTCTGGCACCCCTGGCAGCCGCATTGGCATGGACGGCGGCCCTGATCGTCGAGCCGGGGCCTTTTCCCGGTTCGCCTTCGGTGCTGTTGATCGGTACCGGATTCATATCGTGCGCCGCGGTCTCGACCACGGGCATGGTTGTGGTCGGTGGCCGGTGGGCTCATCGGCTCGGATGGCTGGTAACCGGTGCCACCGCCGCGATCGCGGTGGCCAGGCCGATCGATACCGCCTGGGTGATCGCTGCCTTCTCCTCGATGGTCGCCGCTCTGGCTTTGGTGTTTCTCGCCGGGCGAATCAGACAGCTTCCCTCGGCGGCGGGTCCCCCCAGCAGGGCAGTGCTGCTCTCGATGGTCTTGCTTGCCGTCCCGATCGCATTGGGGTTGACCGCTACCGGACCGATCTGGCCGGCTCTGGTCATCGGTCTCGGCGGGCCGGTCACCGCCCTCCTCTACGCCCGGGTGATCTTCGGCGGGCTGGTGGTGACCAGAGTGGTCTATCCGGCCACCTCTTTGGCCCTCTCACCCCTCCTCGAACCGGCTGGGATCGTGGTGGTGATCGCCCTGGCGACAACGGTGACTGCTCTCGCTTGGCATCCATCTGTCAAGACCGCGTTTCACCCACCCCGCCAGACCGGATCTGCCTTCCCCATTCCACCCGAGCTCACCCCGAACGAGGTCCTCGACGCCGCCCGTATCGACGACACCGGGAAGCCCCGATGAGAAAACCCAACCCTTGGATCGCGATACCGGCTCTGGGAACAGGACTCTTGGCTGGTGCCCTGGGATGGATGGTCACCGACCTCGGCTGCCGCTCGGAGAGTGGGGTGGGAACCGGGTGCCCCGGATGGGGAGTTGTCTTCGCGCTGGTCTGGTTCCTCATCGCCACCATTGGCGTGGGCTTGCTTCTGGTACTGGTCTACCGCAGCCTCTCGGAATGGCGAGAGCGCCGCTGAACCGGGAGAAGTCGCATCCTTCTACGACGGGCTCGGGCCCGGCGCCGGGGGGCCGAGATGCTCCAACAGCATCTGCCATCGCTCCCGCTCCCGGATCAACACCGAGGTCCCCCGACCTCCACCCGAGGCGGGCTTGCCATCGATGAGACCTTCCCAAGCAAAGTCGTAGATGGCAATTGCCCGGTTCTCCGAGCGGTCGAGCCAACGGAGGTTGGTGATGGCATAACGTTCCTCCTCGATCAGGTCGAAGGTGCGACGGAACGCCGCCTCGACCTGGTCGATCCCCTCGAAAGTCCCCGACGAAAAGACCACCGTGCAGCTCTGGTGGATGAGGGGCCCGACCCTCTCCCACCGCTGGCTGGCCAGCGCCGCCTGATATTCCTCGTAGAACGTCTCGGGGGTCTCGGTCCCAGACACCGGTCCCAGGTGATCAGAGGGCACTGAAGACCAGAGACACGTTGTGACCCCCGAAGCCGAAGGAGTTGGACATCACATGTGACACCCGGGCCGGGCGAGCCTCGTTGGGCACGTAGTCCAGGTCGCACTCGGGGTCGGGTGTCTCGTAGTTGATGGTCGGAGGCAACACCTGGTCGCGGAGGACGAGGATGGAAATGATGGCTTCCACTGCCCCGGCTCCTCCCAGGATGTGTCCGGTCATCGACTTGGTGGAAGACACCGGTGTTCGATAGGCAGACTCTCCCAGAGTGATCTTGATCGCCGCGGTTTCTGTCGAGTCGTTGGCCTCGGTGGAGGTTCCGTGTGCATTGATGTACCCGACGTCTCCATCATCGAGCCGGGCATCGACCAGCGCCGCCCTCATCGACTTGGCCGCTCCCATCCCCCCGGGTCGGGGAAGCGTGATGTGATAGGCATCGGCCGACATCCCGTAGCCGGTCACCTCGGCCAGGGGCTCGGCACCACGCGCCATGGCATGGTCGAGCCCCTCGAGCACGACGACTCCTCCGCCTTCTCCCATGACGAACCCGTCACGATCGGCATCGAACGGCCGGGATGCCCCGGTGGGATCGTCGTTTCTCGAGGAGAGGGCTCTGGCCTGGGCAAAAGTGGCAATCCCGAAGGTGGTGATTGCTGCTTCGGCGCCACCGGCGACCATGACATCGGCGGCCCCCCTCCTGATGATCTCGGCGGCATCACCGATGGCGTTCGCCGACGCGCTGCATGCGGTGACCACAC
>CAYZKF010000155.1:0-4694 GCA_964479135.1 uncultured Acidimicrobiaceae bacterium | reverse complement strand
AGGAGTGGGGCAAGACCATCCACCACCGGTACGGGATCGAGCCATACTGGATGCGCGGGAACATCTGAGCTGCGACGGGCCATAAGGACCCGCTGGTTCCCCAGCGACTGCCTCAGAGACGTTTTCCGTGCTCCCGTCCGGGTCCAATTGGCCCCTGAGGTGGCCGTGTATCCAACCCTTAACCAGCGTCAAAGGAGGAAACCATGGAATGCCCCCATCCCCCGTGCTCCTGTCAGGTCACCGGCTTTGGGGCCCATTGCAGCGAAGCCTGTCGGGTTGGCATCAGCGCCGGTGAGTCCTGCGCCTGCGGCCATCCCGAGTGTGAAGGGCGGCGTGCTGACC
Source organism: uncultured Acidimicrobiaceae bacterium (assembly GCA_964479135.1). Classification (GTDB taxonomy): domain Bacteria; phylum Actinomycetota; class Acidimicrobiia; order Spongiisociales; family ZC4RG35; genus ZC4RG35. Next base: position 4,352 of record CAYZKF010000155.1, on the reverse strand, counting down.
TAACACCGGGGTAGGTCCTAGTGCACCGAGCCCGGGACGCCGGCGTCACCGCCGACGGCGCTCTTTCCCCTGCGAAAACGGATCGCCCGACCACCATCCGTCGGCATAGCCGGAGTCGGTTTCTGAGTCCCGCGACGCCAGGTAGCGACGGAGAGCCATGACAAAGATCGACCCGGCGAACACCGCCAAGATCCCCAGAAACCACGTCATGCCTGCTCCTCGATCATCCCCCTACCTCCTCGACACCGCCGGGACGGCCGGTTGGCGATCATCGGCTCCGAACTCTATGACCCGAGGTGCTTCCACCAAGTCGAGGAGCGCCTGTCCGGCTTTCGCCAAGCCCTGCTCATGGCCGAGCTCGGAAATCAGGTGGGCTACTCCGTGGGCGAAGCACTCCACCGCCTGAGCCGAAGGACGTTCCTTCATAGAAGGTCGTATACCCATTCCGGTTCTCGCTGAATCCAGCGACAGGTCCCCGGTCGAAGATGGTTTGCAGTCGAGGTCATCTGGGTAATGACATGTCATCACCAAGAAAGGAGAACAACATGGGAATGGTTGCCGTAATACTGATACTGGCGCTCCTCCTCGGGGGGGTCGGCCTGTTCGTCGAGGCCCTCCGTTGGGTCCTGATCATCGCCCTGATCCTCTTCGTGCTCGGCGCCGGAATGGGCTGGAGCCGAAGAAGGGCCGTCTAGAAGCACTTTGAGTCGGAAGGGAAATGAGTGACCAAGCTCAAAATGGCCATCGCCGGGGTGATCGGCTTCCTGACCGCCTACCTCCTCGACCCGGACCGGGGCCGGTCGAGGAGGGCACGGCTCGGCGACCAGGCGGCCGCCAGGGCGCGACGAGGGGTTGCGGCTCTCCGCTCCAAAGCCAAGTACCGCGGTGGGGTGGCGAGGGGCGTCGCCTACCGGGTGATCAAGCCACTCCTCAAGAACGGGGAGGAGGACATCACCGGAGACGCCCTCCTTCAGAAGATCCGAAGCGAAGCGGTCGGCCAGTGGAAACAGCAGGCTGAGAACCCCAACGGAGTGGAGGTCTTCGTCGACCAAGGCAACGTCGCGGTGATCGGAAACGTCGCCAACAAAAAGGACCATGACAAGCTGATCGAGTTGGTCCTCGAAGTCGAAGGGGTCACCACCCTCGAAGACCGCCTATCAGTCGGCTGAGCCCTCATCGGGGACGGCGAAACGGAGACGCGGCCCACGAGGGCCCAGCTCACCCCCCGGCCACCGACCCAGAATGAATGCATCGGTAGACGGGTCGCCGATTGCGGACAGCCGGCGATGCTCGACGGTCACCATCCCCTCGCCTCGATCGACCTCGACCATGATCTCGCCGGGGTGTTCATCACCGGTCACCTCGCTCACCACGGCGACCGTTTCGGTGACCTGAGCGAGGATGGCTTCGATCGTCGGTTTCGGGTAGTGGTGGCCCCTCAGCCACTTGCGGAGTGCCTTGTGGAGCTTGTCGAATTCGTCGAGCTCGACGAGACAGGTGAAGTGTTCGGCGATGTCACCGAAGAGACGAACGCACACCAATGCCACATCGTCGGTGTTGTCCGGCTGCATACATGATTCGATCAGGGCATCGGCCAGGGCTTCCAACGGCATGTGGGAGTTGGCCGCCAAAGCCTCGGCCAACCGTGCGATCCCTTGGTCGATGGTCTCCTCCCGGCGCTCCACCAACCCGTCGCTGTAGAGCACCAGTGTCTCCTCGGGTCGAAGCCGAATCGCCACGCTGGCCCGCTTGGCGCGATGGCTGACGAACCCGATCGGGATGCCCCGCACCTCATACATCACACTCACCCCGTCGCCTGATGCGACCAGTGGCGGAAGGTGGCCGGCGCTGGCCATGGTCACCACCCCGGAGCCCATGTCGAGACTGCCGAGGAGCACCGTGGCGCTGGGTGCCCCGGTGATCTGACCGGTCAGGTCGTCGAGATGGGTCAACGCCTCACCCGTCGAATTCGCCGCGGCCACGGTGGCTCTAAGTGCGCTGCGAAGCTGACCCATCGCCGCCGCCGCCTCCACCCCACGGCCGACCACGTCGCCCACCACCACCCCGACGGTGTCCGCGTCGATCATCCACAGGTCATACCAGTCGCCACCCACTTCGACGTCTCCCACGGCGGGCAGGTATCGGACCGCCCGTTGGATAGGGACTTCGATACCGATGTTGTCCCGGGGAAGCAGTGCCTGTTGGAAGACCCGGGAGGCCATACGTTCCCGCTCGGTGGCCACAGCTCTGCCCAGGGAGCCGGGCAACAGCAACGCCATCGTCTCGAGAAGCTCGAGGTCCTCTGTCGGTGGTGGGAAGTCCCGCGGGATGACGACCGCGATCGCACCGTTGGCGAGCCTCCCCGAGAAACGCGCCGCCATCACTCCCGCCGACCCGTCGGCCGTCAGATGGGGAGTCTCCGGCCCGGACAGGTACCTCCCGCGGTACTCCCGGGAGTCGACCAGCAGCGTCCTCCCTGCGGCATGGGCGTCGGCGAGAACCGACGGATTGTCGTAGAGAAGCGACATCTCGGTCACTCCGGAGTGACTGTCCGCCACCAGCACCCTCATGCTTTCCCCGCCCTCGTCGATCAGCCCAATCATCACCGCACCCGAGTCGAAGACCTCGGCGAAGACGTCGAGGGCGGTCAGAGCGACGTCTCTGGGCTCGGAGGCCGCCGCCATTCTCTCCCCGAGAAGATCGAGGATTCCCAGGTCACGGGTACGCCTCATCAAGAGGCCATGGGATGCGTTGAGCCTTTCCGCGGCGACGAAAGCGGCGCCGGAAGTGAGCAGCATCAAGGCGACCACCACCCCGATCTCTGCAAAAAGGCGGTTGCGGGCACCGGCAAGGGCCAACACCCGGGCCTGCTCGGCGACCATCACCCACCCCGGTCTCTCCACCCGACCGATCCCGATGATCTGGTCGAGATCACCCTCGAGGCCGAGACCGATCAGCGAAGCAGCGCCCTCCGGATCGAGCAGGCCAGGATTCGCCGGTTCTCCAAAAGGGACTCCTCTCCCGTTCTCCAAGATGATCGCCCCAGCCCGATCGACCACACGCAGCTGGGTCCGGGGAGGGGCCAGGGCGGGTATCCGCCCCAGAAGATCGTCGACCGGGACCGATGCGACCAACATCCCACTCACCTCCTCCCCCGAAAAGGTCGGCACCGCAATGACCACCAGCAGGAGGCCGGTGCGATGCCCGGTCATGGCATGGCTGATATAAGGCGCGGCTCCCTCCCGAACCATCTGTACGTAGTCCCGATCGGAAACGTCGACCGGGAGCGGCTGAGGAGGCACTCCGGACTCCACTTGAAGGAAACCGTCGGCGTCGACCCAACCAACACCACCACCGAGCCCCAACGCCCCGCGGGATACCGCATCGAGGATTGGAGAGATCACGGACGGGTCACCTCCACGGAGCGACGGCATCTCGGCGATCGACTCGAGCAGGGAGATCCGGTCCTCGAAGAACTGACCGGCCGCACGAGCCGCCTCGACGGCAGTCTCAACCACCCGCTCCCGGGCTCGCTGCGCCCGGTCCTGATAACCCCGCCAAGAGAGAAACCCCCCGATTGTTGCCAGAATCAGGCCTGCGGTTACCACCAGCAACAGCACGCTGCCACCCGGAGAAGGACTACGTCTGGCGTCGTCCAACCACCGGTCGACGTTGCCCAATACCATCAGAACCCCAACGGTACGGGGCTGTGGCCCGGCATGGGATCCGAGGAGCTCCTTTGCCCACTCATCAGGGACCGGTGGTCCACAACGGCCACGGTTCGACTCAGTCGACGAACTCCGGGCTGAGCAACTCGACGAGTCCACTCAACTCGAACAAGGTCGACAGCCTCTTGGGCAGCACCACACGGAGATCTCCGCCCTCCTGGCTCATTCGGTTGTACGCCGTCACCAGGAGGCTGAGTCCGACCGAGTCGATGAATGTAACCCCGGTCAAGTCCAGGGTGAGCTCTCGTGCTCCGGAGGAGCGCTCCGCTTGTATCCGATGCTGGAGTCGCGCCGCGGTCACCAGATCCAGTTCGCCCTCGAAGTTCACCAAGCCGCGAGTAGCCGAGTCGATCTGTTCCGGCTCCGGCGCCTTGGAGTCGGGGTCGGGTTCTAGGATGCGACGACTCTCCCAACTCAGCGGGGGAAGTCCCTCGTCGATCTGGCGGACGAATTCGCCAAGGAACCACTCACGAAACTCCACCTGATCTGAAGGTGTCGCCAACGTCAGCAGTGAGTCACCGGCCCGGCAATATTCGTCGACCTCGTCGAGAATCGATCCCACCTCCTTGGCGACCCCGGCCACCTCCCTCGGGACTTGGATCACCAGGTCGACGGTCTCCTCAC
>CAYZKF010000154.1:1100-4714 GCA_964479135.1 uncultured Acidimicrobiaceae bacterium | reverse complement strand
ACCCCCCGGCCGGTCTCGCTGACCCTCCCCGCCAGGGTGTCGGCGATGGCATGCGGTTGCTCGTATATCTCTTTGAGCATGAAGGTGGCGAACCCACCCTTCTCCGCGGCCTCTAGGTCCCATTCGATCTTGCGGTGCTCCGGCTCGACCAGGTTGCCGGCGAGGTCGATCAGCTTCACCGACTCCGGCCTGATCTCGACGATCCGGTCGTCGTCGATGATCACCATCTCCCTGGTGTGCTCGAGAAACGCCGGGATGTCCGAAGCGAGGAAGTTCTCGCCGTCGCCACGTCCGACGACGAGTGGCGAGCCGCGACGGGCACCGACCATGACATCCGGTTCGCTTCGACGCATCACTGCCAGCGCCAAAGCCCCCTCGGCTTGAGTCATCACCTGGCGGACCGCCTCGATCAGCGGGAGATCGGCCAAATCACCCAGCATGTGGGCGACAACCTCGGTGTCGGTGTCACTGGAGAAGGTGTGCCCGGCATCGACCAGCGTCTGCTTGAGGGCCCCCCAGTTCTCGATGATCCCGTTGTGCACCACCACCACATCACCGCTGTCGTCGGTGTGGGGGTGGGCGTTGACGGTGTTTGGCGCACCGTGAGTTGCCCAACGGGTGTGCCCGATCCCCGACATCGCCGGGGAGGGTGACTCCCTGGCGACCAGGGCGGTCAGGTCGGCGATCCGACCGGCGGTCTTGATCACATCCATCGAACCGGGGCGAACCAGCGCCACCCCGGCCGAGTCGTAGCCCCGGTACTCGAGGTGGGCCAGCCCAGGCAAAAGGACATCGATTGCCGATCTCGGGCCTACATATCCGACAATTCCGCACATGTTCGATCCATCCTTGGCTCGGGGTGAAGTCGGATCGCGTGCGACAAACGGCCGATCGTCGATCGGCACCCGCCATGGAGGTCTCTGTTCCCGGGATCACTCCCGGGTTTTCTTCCCTCATGTAACGACCGTGGCTGGCCGGGAAGGCATCCGCCGAATTTTTCGATGACCTTCCTCCTCGTCACCTCACCCAGGGCGGTGAGGCCAGGCGCTTCAACTTGCTGTCGCTGGTTCCTCGATCTTCACCTACTTAACGTCGAACGACGATCTGGCCGCTTCGACCAGACGGTCAGCGTACCTCCTGGCGTCGACTTGGGAAGCGGCTTCGACCATTATCCGCACCAACGGCTCGGTCCCGGAGGGTCGGACCAGGACCCGGCCCTCCTCGCCCAAGGCCGCCTCTACTGCCTTGACCTCGTCCCACAGCCCGGTTGCCTTGTCGATGTCGGTGACCCTTCCCACCCGAATACTCTCCAGGACCTGCGGGTACTCGGTGATGGTGGCGGCACGGAGCTCGCGGAGCTCCCGCCCGGTACCGGCGACCACGTTGAGAAGTTGGATAGCGGTGAGCAGCCCGTCTCCGGTCTGACAGTGCTCACTGAAGATGATGTGACCCGACTGCTCGCCACCGAGCGCCCCCTTGACCTCGGTGAGGGCCTCCATCACATAACGGTCGCCCACCTTGGTCTCGATGACCTCGATGCCGACTTCGGCCATTGAGCGGCGGAACCCGAGGTTGGCCATCACCGTGGTCACCACCAGATTCTTCTTCAGCTTCCCCTGCTCCTTCATGTGCCGGGCGATGATCGCCATGATCACGTCACCGTTGGCCACGCGACCATCCTCGTCGACGGCGATGAGACGATCGGCGTCACCGTCGAAGGCGAGACCGATCCGCCCCTCGGCCGCCGCGGCGATGTATTCGGGATGGGTGGCGCCACAGCCGGCATTGATATTGTTCCCGTCGGGCTCGGCGGCGAAGACCTCGACATCCGCCTTGAGTCGGTGGAACACCTCGGGGGCAGCCTTGAAGGCCGAGCCGTTGGCACAGTCGACAGCCACCCGGAGCCCGCTCAACGAATACCGGGACAGCGAGACCAGATGCTCGACATACTCGGCCATCCCCCGATCGTTTTCGATCCGGTAGCCGATCGCCGACCCCACCGCAGTGTTCGTCCCGGTCGAGCGAAGCCTCTCCTCCAGCTCTCTCTCCACCTGATCGGGAAGCTTGGTTCCCCGGGCCGCCAACAGTTTGATCCCGTTGTCTTCGGCTGGGTTGTGTGACGCCGAGACGATGGCACCCAACGTCGCCGAGGAGGACTCGGTGAGATAGCTGATGCCTCCACTGGGCATGACTCCGACGTCCACGGTGTCGATCCCCGACGCGTGGAACCCGGCTTGTAGCGCCGAGGAGAGCATCGACCCGGAGCGACGGGTATCCATGCCCACCACCACCGGGCCCGACCGCAGATACGACCCGGCGGCGCGTCCCAGGGCCATGGCCAACTCCGGAGTCAGGTCGGAGCCGGCCGCGCCGCGGACACCATCGGTGCCGAAGATGGGCTTACCATCGTCGAGAAGACGACGGAGGTCGGACATCAGTGCTCCGGTTCGCTACCGCTTGGTGTACTGCGGGGCGCGACGGGCCTTCTTCAGCCCGTACTTCTTGCTCTCCACGATCCGGGAGTCCCGGGTCAGCATGCCCGCCTTCTTGAGAACCGGCCTGAGACCGGGGTCGAGCTCGATCAGGGCCCTGGAGATCCCGAGACGCAGGGCATCGGCCTGACCGGTGCTGCCCCCGCCTTCGAGGGTGGCCTCGGTGTCGTAACGGCCCTGGGTCTGGGTGATGGTGTATGGCTCCATGACCCGCATCCTGGCTGCCATCGTGGGAAAATATTCCTCGAGGGCCCGTCCATTGAGCGTGACTTGGCCGGAGCCGTCGCGAAGACGGACACGTGCCACCGACTCCTTGCGACGACCGGTTGCCTGAACGAGGGGCTTTGCCATCAGACTTCCACCTTTCGAATGTCCAACTGGAGAGGTACCGGCTTCTGGGCCTCGTGGGGATGGTCGGGGCCGGAATATACCTTGAGCTTGCCCAACATCTTCCGCCCCAGCTTGTTCTTGGGGAGCATTCCCCTAACCGCTCGTTCCACGATCGCCTCGGGGCGTCGCTCCAAGAGAGACTCGAAGGTCTCCGCCTTGATCCCGCCCGGGTATCCGGAGTGGCGGTAATAGATCTTGGTCTTGCTCTTCCCCGAGGTCACCGCCACCTTCTCGGCGTTGATCACCACCACGAAGTCGCCGGTATCGAGATGTGGGGCATAGGTCGGCTTGTGTTTGCCCCGCAATATCGTGGCGATCTCCGAGGAGAGGCGCCCCAGGGGGAGATCGGTGGCATCGACCACATGCCAGGAGCGATCGATGTCTCCGGGCTTGGGCGAGTAGGTCTTGTTTGTGGTCATCTTTGTGATTCCTCGCACAGAGAAGCACGGGGACGTTTGGGGAAACGGCTCCGCAACAGGAGCCGGGCATATGCTACGGCCACCGGACCGACTAGGCCAATCCGATGTTGAGTATCGAACAAGTCAACCAAGCCAGATCCCGATTCGAGGGCCGGGTCACCACCACCCCCCTCGTTCGGTCCAACTCCTTCTCGCAGATGTCGGGTCGCGACGTGTACCTGAAAGCCGAGTGCATGCAACGAGCCGGGTCGTTCAAGATCAGGGGCGCCCTAAACGTCCTCAACGGAAGAGCGTCGTGTAGGGAAAGAGTGTA
>CAYZKF010000154.1:0-1090 GCA_964479135.1 uncultured Acidimicrobiaceae bacterium | reverse complement strand
GCCCTAAACGTCCTCAGCCGTCTCGACGGCGCCCCGGTGGTGGCGGCCTCGGCGGGCAACCACGCACAGGGAGTCGCCCTGGCGGCGAGGTTCGCCGGCTCGCCATGCACCGTCTTCATGCCACGGAACGCGGCCATACCGAAGATCAAGGCCACCGAGGACTACGGGGCGAAGGTCAAGCTCAAAGGGAAGTCCCTGGCGGACGCGGTCGAGTCGGCCCGCCAGTTCGCCGAGAAGACCGGAGCCCGGTTCATCCACCCCTACGACGATGAGCTGATCATCGCCGGTCAGGCCACCGTGGGCCTGGAGATAGCCGAACAGCTACCCGAGGTGGGCACGGTGGTGGTGCCCACCGGAGGTGGTGGGCTGCTCGCCGGCACGGCACTCGCTCTGAAGTCGGTACGGCCGGAGTCGACGGTCGTCGGGGTCGAGATCGAAGCCGCCTCGGTCTATGCCGAGAGTCGTCGCCGCGGCGAGTTGGTAACCGACTTTCCCCGTGGGTTGCCCACTGTGGCCGACGGGATCGCGGTGGCGGTGCCCTCGGAGCTGGTGTGGGCCCTGGTCGAGGCCCACGTCGACTCCCTCCTCGTCGTCGACGACGACCAGACCACTGCGGCTCTCACCCTGATCCTGGAGCGCTCCAAACTGATGGTGGAGGCCGCCGGGGCGGTAGGTGTGGCCGCACTCCTCGAGAGGCTCATCCCCGACACCGCCCCCGACCCGGTGTGCATCGTCCTCTCCGGGGGAAACATCGATCTGCTCTTCCTGGGCAAGGCCGTCCGCCACGGAATGGAGGCCTCGGGCAGATTCGCCAAGTTCACCGCGCTGGTCCCCGATCAACCGGGGAGCCTGTCCAAGGTCCTCGCCGCCATCGCCAAACACGGAGCCAATGTGGTCCAGGTCAACCATCATCGGGAAGGTTTTGCCCTCCCGTTCGGGAAGGTGGAGATCGAGATATCGGTGGAGACCCGCGACGCCGACCACGCCGCCTTGATTCGGAAGGCCTTGGAGAGGTTTCTGGCCTGAGCCGTCTTTCCGTACCCCGTACCCCGTACCCCGTACCCCGTACCCCGTACCCCGTACCCCGTAC
>CAYZKF010000153.1:0-4732 GCA_964479135.1 uncultured Acidimicrobiaceae bacterium | reverse complement strand
CGGCACTTCCCACGCCCAACCATCCGAGACAGCCATCGACCGGGCCTCCCTGATCGACCTGCAGGCGCTTCTCGACGGTGTCGCCGAGGGCGGGACCCTGGTCCTCCCTGCTGGCGCCTACCGGGGCGATGTGATCATCGACAAGACGGTGACCGTCGAGGGGCGGGGCATGCCCATCGTGGTCGGAAGCGGACAGGGCACGGTGATGACTGTCAGCGCACCCGCCACGACTCTTCGTGGTATCCATGTCACCGGCAGCGGTCGGGGCCCCAGCGGGCAGCCGGCCGGAATTCGGGTCGCCGCCAGCCAGGTCACCCTGGAGGGGGTGGTTGTCGATGACAGCTACATCGGCATCTCGGTTGAAAACGTCGAGAGTGTGCGGATCCTGGACAGCCTGGTCCTGGGGAGACAACACGTTCTGATCACCGGTGAGGGCCATGTCGTCGAAGGAGCACATGGCGGGCAGCATCTCGGAGGGCGGGGAGACGGCATCTCGTTGTGGGAGGCGGAGGGGGTGCTGATCCGGGGCAGCCGGATCCAGGACGTGCGCGACGGCGTCTACATCTCCTTCGGCTCTTCGGTGCTCATCGACACCAACGTGATCGTCGGCAGTCGCTACGCGGTACACACCATGTACGCCGGTGGCCTGGTTCTCATCGAGAACCTATTCGAGGGGAATCTCTCAGGCGCGGTGCTGATGTACGGGGGCGGAGTCGACGTGATACGAAACACCATGCTCGACAACCTGTCTCCGTCCACCGGATTCGGCCTGATCCTCAAAGATGTCGCCGATGCCGAAGTAGTCCAGAACACCATGGTGGGCAATCGGGTTGGGGTCCACCTAGACGGGCCCTCCGGTGGTGGCTCGCCGATCAGGGTCACCGCCAATACCGTGGCCGACAACCAGTTCGGGGTGGTGATCTATCCGTCGTCCGGAGCTGTCTTCATGGCCAACAGCTTCGTCGACAACCTGGTCCAGGTGGCCCAGCAAGGGCGGGGAGCCGCCGCCGACATCTCGTGGAGCGATCGGGGCTGGGGCAACTTCTGGAGCACTTACCAGGGTTACGACAACGGCGAGGGGCGAGGAGTCGTTCCCCATATCGAAGCGGGCACCGTCAACCGACTTTTGGCCCGCGCCCCGCTCCTGGCTCCGATCGCCGCCTCACCGGCGATGCGGTTGATCGGGGCGGTCGAAGATCGCTGGTTGCAACACTCCCCGGTGGCGGTCGACGAGCTCCCCTTGACCGTGCCGATGTCCCCGGCGGTGCCCCGGCCTATTCCCGACCCGGTGGCGGTGATGTCGGCAGCCTTGGGCGGCTTGGGTCTGGTCATCTTCGCCGGCACCAGCCTCTTCGTCATGTCTCGCCGCCCCCGAGCCAGAGTCGAGGGAGCGGTGTGACCATGTCCTCGCCACGTCTGTCCGTGACCGGGCTCGCCAAACGGTACGGGCCCCGAAGCGTGCTCAGCGAGCTCGACCTGTCGGTCGATCCCGGCTCGGTGGTGGCAGTGACCGGCCACAACGGCAGCGGGAAGAGCACTCTGCTCCGATGCATCGCCGGGTTGGCCAGCCACCAGGGATCCATCCTCGTCGACGGGGCGTCACCGGACTCGGTACGGGACCGTATCGGGTATCTCCCCCAATCGGTGGGGTTTCCCGCCTGGGCCACGGTTGGCGAGGCGCTCTCTTTCATCGCCCGACTGCGACGGGTCGACCCGGAGTCGCACCCCTTCACCAGCGGCTTTGTCCCCGACCTGTCGCTCTCCATCAAGGTCCTCTCCGGCGGTCAGAAGCAACGGCTCGCTCTGGCGATCGCATTGCTTGGATCGCCCGACCTGGTCCTCCTCGACGAGCCGGGGGCCAGTCTCGACGATCGGGGACGTATTGTCCTCGAAGAGGCGATCTCCGAGGCGGCCTCCAGGGGTTCTTCGATCCTGGTGGCAACCCCCCGTGCCGACGACCTCGGCCGGTTGTTCGACCGTGTGGTCGGGTTGGTCGATGGAAGGCTGGAGTCCCGGCCCGAGTCGACGGTGACCCCACTCAAGGTGGTGTCACCGTGAGGGTTGCCCTGCACCCGGTGCTGACCATCGCAGGTTGGGAAATGAGAGGAGCCGCCCGCACTCGGTGGGTGCTGGCCTCGGCCCTGCTCTACGCGCTTGTCGCGGTGGGTATCGCCCTGGTCAACCTGAGGTCGATGAGTGTCCTCGGGCTGAGAGGAGTCGGGTCGGTAGTCGACGGGCTGATCGCCGTCGGGGTCCTCATCCCGCCACTGTTCGGGATCTTGTTGGGGGCGGGGACCATCGCCGGGGCTCGCGAGCAGGGTTCTCTGGCGATGGTCGCTGCCCAGCCCATCCCTAGGAAGGCGATCACCTGGGGTGTCTTCATCGGGATGACTCTCACCGTCTGGGCATCGGTGGGGATAGGGTTGGGTCTGGTCGCTGTGGTCACCGCCCCGGTGGTCACCACCGCCGATCTCACCGGTCTGGCCACCGTAGTCGCGGTCACTCTGGCTGCGGGCACCGCCGGGGTAGGTTTGGGCGTGGCGTTGTCCACCCTCGGGTCGGGTCGCGGTCAGGCCACGGCTGTCGCCGTTGCCGTGTGGTTCATGGTGGCTCTCGGTATCGATGTGGTCCTGGTTGTTCTGGCCCCGGTGGCTCTCGGCCCTACCGGCCTCTTGGTGGTCACTCTGGTCAACCCGATGGCCATCATTCGAACCTTGGCGTTCCTCGTCGCCGATCCCAAGGCATTGGGGGCCTTCGGTGCCTTCCTCACCGACCGATTCGGCGAGGCCAGGGCCGCGCTGGCGCTGAGCGTCTCTCTGGTGTTATGGGTGCTGGGCCCAGTGGCCATCGCCACCTATTCTTTGCGACGACGTGATGTCTGAGCCCTCCACTGATCTACCGGTGCCAAGGATCAGACGATGAAGATGGAATTGGGGCGAAGGGCGGACTACTCGATCAGGGCGACTCTTCATCTCGCCCGCAGTTGGGACCAACCGGGCCGTCAGAAGGCACGCGCCATCGCCTCCGGCACGGGGATCCCCGTGAAATACCTCCCTCAGGTTCTTGCTGCCCTGGTTCACACCGGTCTGGTCGAGTCCGTGCCGGGTCCCGGCGGTGGCTATCGGCTTGCCTTCGAACCGTCCCGGATCACCTTGTTGGGTGTGATCGAGGGGATCGACGGTCCCATCGCCTCCGAGGAGTGCATTCTTCGCGGCGGGGTGTGCGCCTGGGTCGATCGTTGTGCCGTCCACGACGCCTGGGCCGAGGCCCAACAGGCTATGCGGGGTCGTCTCGCCGAGACCACCTTCGACGACCTGGCTTCCGTGGAGGCTCATCTGGACCGTTGAGCCAGCGAGTCTCTTCTGCCCGTCGTTGTCAACCGGCGGATTAACGTTTCGCCGATGGCAGGGACCTGTACTCACCTCGACACGGTGACCGAGGTGGAGCCGTCGAGCCCCGGCTGCGAGGACTGTCTCCGGATCGGTGGCTGGTGGGTACACCTCCGGATGTGCATGTCATGCGGCCACGTCGGGTGCTGTGACCAGTCACCCAACCGTCATGCCCGGGCCCACTACGGGGAGGACGCCACCCACCCTCTGGTCCGGTCCTACGAGCCGGGTGAAGACTGGTGGTGGTGTTACCCCGAAGAGCTCATCTTCGTTGTCGAAGATGCCCCACCCGCCCCCTCCCACCCCTGAGCACCAACCTCAGGTTCCCTGACCCATATCCGGGCAGAAAGCTCTCAGGTTCGGGGTCGGCACCGCGATAGGGGCCGGAAGACCTTGACGGATGTGACCTTCATGGGCTGATCTTGGCCCACCGATCGGGCATGATGGCAAGAGACCGAAAGGAGAGCCATGCTCGTCAACGAGCTCATCGCAGGATCAGTGCTCAGCTGCACTGCCGACACCACGGCGGTGGAGGCTGCCAAGACCATGATCGACAACGACTCCGGGTCGCTGGCGGTCCTCGACCAGGGTGACCTGGTGGGGATCGTCACCGAACGCGATCTGATCGGGTTCCTCGCCGACCGGGGCACCGCCGGGGACGGTCTGGTCGGTGAGGTGATGACTCCCAGCCCCGACTCGCTGGCCCCGGATGTCGAGGTGGCTTATGCGGCCGATTGGATGCTCGCCGCCGGATACCGCCATCTCCCCGTGGTCGATGGAGACCGTCTCGTCGGCATGCTCAGCATCAAAGACGTGCTCTGGGGCCTCACCCAGGGTCGTCGCGATGCGGCCACCTGACCCGAATCCCCACGGCTATCCGACCGGCGACTGCTGTTTGGCGTGGACCTGGTGCCTGTGATCGATTGGCTGTTGGAGGGCGATCCGGCGATCCGCTGGCAGGTGATGTCCGACCTCACTGATCAGCCGCCCGACATAGTGGACGCCGAGCGTGCCCGGGTGGCCACCGAGGGTTGGGGAGCCCGCCTCCTCGCCCTCCAGGGAGACGACGGTCAGTGGGGTGGGGGTACCTACTCGCCGAAGTGGGTCTCCACCACCTACACCCTGCTGCTTCTCCGCCACCTCGGTCTCGACCCGGACTCTGATCAGGCGAGACATGCCGTCGGGTTGGTCCGGGACAAGGTGCGGTGGCGTAAACCCCACCCCGCCCCGTTCTTCGCCGGATACGGAGAGACCTGTGTAACCGGGATGGTGGTTGCCCTGGCCGGGTATTTTGGGGAGGCGGGGGGAGACACCGATGCGGTGGTCGACTGGCTGGTCGGCGA
>CAYZKF010000152.1:0-4752 GCA_964479135.1 uncultured Acidimicrobiaceae bacterium | reverse complement strand
TAGGCAACCAGAGCACCGTCGCTACTCGGAGTGACCGGATCCCCTGCTGCCAGCGGGGGCAGGTTGCGCTCCAGGGGGTTGGGCCCGTAGTCGACGATGAACTCGAAAAGGGTGTCGACCCCGATCAGCTTGTGGGCGGAAGAGACCAGTACGGGGTGGATGTTGCCGGCGACGATTCCCGAGTGGATGGTGGCGACGATCTGGTCACGACTCGGCTCTTGGCCCTCGAAGTATGCCTCCATCATGGCGTCGTCGGTCTCGACAACGGTCTCGATCAACCCGACGTGGGCGTCATGAACCAACTCGGCGACCTCGGCGGGAAGGTCGACCAGGTTCCCGGTGTTGGAGCCGGGCCCGTACTCGTAGGCACGCTCAGAGGCAACCCGGACCAGCCCTCGCAACTCGGCTTCCGAACCGATCGGAACCTGAATCGGGGCGATCTGCTTGCCAAACGCCTCCCGGAGTTGGTCGAGAGTCCGCGAATATGAAGCGCGCTCGCGGTCGAGCTTGGTGATCACCAGGGCCCGGGGAATGCCTTCCTCGCCGGCGGCCCTCCACAGCTGTTCGGTCTGGACCTCTACGCCGTCGACCGCCGAGATGCAGAAGAGAGCAAGGTCGGCGGCACGGAGTGCCGAGCGGGCGTCGCCGACGAAATCGGACGATCCGGGAGTGTCGATGATGTTGATCCGATGACCGTTCCACTCGACGGTTGCCACGGCCAGGCTGAGGGAGATATTGCGGCTGATCTCCTCGGGGTCGTGATCGAATGTCGTCGTCCCCGCATCGACCGAGCCCATCCGTGTGGTGGCGCCACCAACGAAGAGCATCGCCTCGGCGAGTGTGGTCTTGCCACTTCCCCCGTGGCCGACCAGGACGACGTTGCGAACTTTCTCGGGGACCACATGACCTCCTCGTGGGAACGGTCACGATCCTACCCCTCGATGCAACCTTGATTCCCGGGGGGGTGCTACTTTCACCCCGTGATCGACATGCGGGTCAGACCACGAGTGACCCGATTCCTCATACCTTTGGGAAGGGGCCTGGCCCGACTCGGGATGACCGCGACCGCGATGACGATCCTCGGGCTGGTCGTGGTTCTCGCCGGTTCGGTCGTGATCGCCACCGGGAGGCTGGCCGCCGGCGCGATTGTCGTCCTCGTCGGGTCGCTCCTCGATGGCCTCGACGGCGCCGTGGCCAGGGCCACCAACAGCGTTTCCGATCGAGGCGCCTTTCTCGACGCCGCCTTCGATCGTCTCGGCGAAATCGCATCCTTCAGCGCTCTCGCCTTTGTCAGCGCCGGGGAGCCTCGAGTCCTCCTCCTCATCGTCATCTCCCTTGGTGGGGCGATGCTGGTTCCTTATATGAGGGCGCGTGCCGAAGCCCAGGGGCTCGAGGGACGGGGTGGCCTGATGGGCCGGGCGGAGCGGATCCTGCTGTTTTCGATCGGCTTGATCATCGGTCAGGTCGAGCCCATGCTCTGGGTGTTCGTGGTCTCGGTCTGGATCACCGCCCTCGGACGGTTCCTGAAGACCTACCGTTCGATTCAGTGAAAGGCCTCCTCGCCTATCTCGGGCTCCGTGTCGGAGTGGCGCTGGTCGGCCTTCTCCCCGCCGGCGCCGTCCGGAGGTTGGGACACATCGCCGGACGGTTGTGGCACCGGTTCGACAGACCAAGACGGGGGATGGCGAGACGTCACATGACCCGCGTTCTCGGCGACGCCTCAGCCGCCGAAGAGGCCGCATTGACGGTGATGCAGTCATACGGCCGCTACTGGGCGGAGGCATTGTGGGCCCGGAAACGACGGGTTCCCGGACTCCTCGAGCGCACCGAGGTCGAAGGGCTGGAGCGGATCCTCGAGGCGCGCGACCAGGGGAAAGGAATGATATTTGGCCTGCCTCACATGGGGAATTGGGAGTCGGCAGCACCAGTCGCAGGCACCGAGGGCGTGCCGGTGGTGGCGGTAGCGGAGAACCTGCCCAACCGGAGGATCACCGCGTGGTTCACCGCGATGAGGGCCAAGTTCGACATCGAGATCGTCCTCGCCACCGGGAGCATCGAGGTGATGAGGAGGCTCGAAGCCGCATTGGCAGCCAACAAGGCGGTAGCTCTCCTCTCCGATCGCGACCTGAAAGGCCGGGGAGTTCCAGTGGAGTTCTTCGGTGAGAACACCACACTTCCCGCCGGACCGGCCACCCTTGCCATCAAGACCGGCGCGCCATTGCTCCCCGTGGCCTGCTACTTCACCGACGAGGGGCACCGTGTCGTGGTGAGACCGGCGCTCCAGGTCCCAGACGCCACGCCCCGGTCGGAGCAGGTCCGGCTGATGACCCAGGCTTTGGCTACGGAGATGGAAAGCCTGATCCTGGCGTCACCCCGAGAATGGCACCTGGTAGTGCCCAACTGGCCGTCGGACCGGTGACCAACCCATGAAAATCGGAGTGGTTTGCCCCTACGACCTCTCGGCGCCAGGTGGGGTCCAACAATTGGCCGTCGAGCTGGTGAGAGAGCTTCGCCGAGGGGGAGACGAGGCGCTCCTGGTCGGGGCGGGTAAGGCCGCCGATCCCGGTCCCGGCCGCGACGAGAACCCTGTCATGGCAGGCCGACCCTTCCGGGTCCGGGCCAATGACTCGGTGGTCCCAATGACCCTGAGCCCATGGGCCTGGGGCCGAGTGAGAGAGGCGTTGTCCGGAGTCGATGTGGTGCATGTCCACGAACCGCTGGTTCCCCTGGTCGGTTGGGGGGCGATGAGTGTCGACCGGCCGATGGTGGCCACCTTTCATGCGGATCCTCCCTCCTGGGTCCCCCGGTTGTACCGCCTCGCCCCGCTGGTGGGGAGGAGGCTGCGCAAAGCCGAGATCACCGCGGTCAGCGAGACCGCGGCCGCGGCGGTGCCCGAGCGGTGGGGCCCGGTCACGGTGATCCCCAACGCCATCGATGTCAGGTCGTACGCTCCACCGGTCGACCGGGTGGGCCATCAGGTGTGCTTTCTCGGCCGGGACGAGCCCCGGAAAGGTCTCGACATCCTCCTTGAAGCCTGGACGGAGGTTCGTCGTAGGGTCCCATCGGCCGAACTCAAGGTGATGGGTGCCGATCGGGTCGGTGTCTTCCCCGGGGTGGAGTTCCTGGGACGGGTGTCCGGGGGAGAGAAGGGGCGTGTCCTCGCATCCAGCTTGGTCTACGTGGCTCCCAACACCGGTGGCGAGAGCTTCGGAATGGTCATTGCCGAGGCGATGGCGGCCGGTTGCGCGGTGGTCTGCTCCGACCTCTCCGCCTTCCGGGCGGTGATTGGGGACCATGCCCGGTTCGTCCCGGTCGGCGATGCCGGTGCGTTCGCCGAGCAGGTCGTGTCGCTGCTGGTCGACCCGGTCGAAGCGGCCGCTCTCGGCGAGCAGGCTCGAGCGCAAGTCCAACAGTTCGACTGGAGCGTGGTGGCCGGTCGGTATCGGGAGGCCTACCGTCGGGCCCTCGAGTAGGTGCGTCTCAGGGTCCGTTGTACAATTGGAGATTCACTCATAGGAGAAGAGGACTTCGTGGAAACCGGTACCGATCGGGTCAAGCGTGGGTTGGCCGAGATGCTCAAGGGCGGCGTGATCATGGACGTGGTCACCGCCGATGAAGCCGCTATCGCCGAGGAGGCCGGTGCGGTTGCGGTGATGGCCCTGGAGCGGGTGCCTGCCGACATCAGGAGAGATGGCGGGGTCGCCCGCATGTCCGACCCGACCAAGATCGAGGAGATCAAAGCCGCAGTGACCATCCCGGTGATGGCCAAGTGTCGGATCGGCCACTTCGCCGAGGCGCTGGTGCTCCAGTCGCTCGGTGTGGACTACATCGACGAGTCAGAGGTGCTGACCCCGGCCGACGAGGAGCATCACGTCGACAAGTGGGCTTTCACCACCCCGTTCGTCTGTGGCGCACGAAACCTGGGCGAAGCCCTTCGCCGAATCGGGGAAGGTGCGGCGATGATCCGGACCAAAGGAGAGGCCGGGACTGGGAATGTCGTCGAGGCGGTCCGACACATGAGGACGGTGACCAACCAGATCCGGGCCCTGACCACACTGGGCGACGAGCAACTGATGAGCGCCTCCCGGGACCTGGCGGCCCCTTACCACCTGGTCAAGGAGGTCGCCGAGACCGGCAAGCTCCCGGTGGTCAACTTCGCTGCCGGAGGAGTCGCCACGCCGGCGGACGCTGCTTTGATGATGGGGCTTGGAGTCGACGGGGTATTCGTCGGCTCTGGGATCTTCAAGAGCTCCGATCCCAAGGGGTACGCCCACGCCATCGTCGAAGCCACCACATTCTGGAGCGAGCCCGATGTGGTGGCCAAGGTGTCGAGAGGTCTTGGCGAGGCGATGCCCGGTATCGAGATCGGCTCCCTGGGGGAGACTGAGAAACTGGCGGAAAGAGGCTGGTGACGTGAGCCGGATCGGCGTCCTGGCACTTCAGGGCGACGTCCGGGAGCACCTTGGCCTTCTCGGCTCGTTGGGTGTCGAAGGAGTCGAGGTCAAGACCCGGGAACAGCTCTCTGCCGTCGACGCCCTGGTCATCCCTGGTGGTGAGTCGACCACCATCGGCAAGATGGCGGTTCGCTTCGGCATGCTCGACCCCTTGCGGTCTGCGGTATCGGCGGGTCTACCCGTTTACGGGACTTGTGCCGGGATGATTCTCCTTGCCCGCGCGATGACCGAGGGTGATCAGCCTCTGATCGGGGCGCTCGACGTCGTGGTGAGACGCAACGCCTTCGGCCGTCAGAAC
>CAYZKF010000151.1:0-4859 GCA_964479135.1 uncultured Acidimicrobiaceae bacterium | reverse complement strand
CCGGGATGTCGGGGGCGGGTCGCTCGACGGCGGCCAAGATCCTCGAGGACCTCGAGTACGACGTCATCGACAATCTGCCCCCGGCTCTTCTCGAAGCGGCGGTCAAGTCCCATGACATCCCCGAGGAGCACACCCACCTCGCCGTGGTAATCGACTCGCGGGGAGGGCTCCCCATCGAGGAGATCAAAGAAGCCGTGGTCGCCCTGGGCAGGGAGAACGTGGTGATCCGGATCGTCTTCCTCGACGCCGACGACGATGTGATCATCGGTCGCTACGAAGAGAACCGCCGACCCCATCCGGTGGGTCTGGACACCATCCTCGAGTCGATAGCCGCCGAGCGGGAGATGCTCTCCGAGTTGAGGGAGATGGCCGATGTGGTGATCGACACCTCGTCGCTGAACGTCCACGAGCTCCGGGCCCGGGTCACCGCCATGTTCAGCGAGACCGAGGCGCCCCGTCCGATGCGAGTCTCTATCGGGTCTTTCGGGTTCAAACACGGGGCGCCTCGAGACGTCGACCTGTTGTTCGATGTCCGGTTTCTCCCCAACCCTCATTGGGTCCCCGAGCTCCGCGAACAGGTGGGGCTCGACCCCCAGGTTCGTGACTATGTCCTCGAGGCCGAAGGGGCCGCGGAGTTTGTCGACCGCGTCGACCAGCTTCTCGAGTTCCTCATTCCCAGGTTCGAGTCGGAGGCCAAGTCATACCTGGCGATCGGGATCGGTTGTACCGGGGGCCACCACCGATCGGTGGTCATCGCCGAGGAGCTTGCCCAACGGTTGACCCGTCACGGTGTGCGGGCCGCGGTCCGTCATCGGGACATCGAACGTTGAGGACCGAGACCGAGACAGCCCTCGAGCCTCTGCTGCTCGACCCGACGGGACCAACGGTGGTCGCCATCGGAGGTGGTCACGGACAGGCAGCCGCCCTGGAGGCGATCCAAACCTACGCCGGCGACATCTGTGCCTTGGTCACCGTGGCCGACGACGGAGGGTCATCGGGAAGGCTGACCAGCTTCGGGATCCCACCACCCGGCGATATCAGACGGTGTCTGCTCGCCCTCACCCCCGAGCCGAGTTTGTGGTCGGAGTTGTTCGCCCACCGTTTCCAGGGGGGAGACATCAACGAGCACTCGCTGGGAAATCTGATCCTGGCCGCCTTGACCGACCTCTATGGCGACTTCGCCTCGGCAGTCGCCACCGCCGAGCGGATGCTCGGGACCATGGGCCGGGTGATCCCGGTTGCCGACGGTCCACTGACCCTGCGAGCGGAGATCGGTGACATCGTGGTGGTCGGCCAGGTCGCCATCGCTCGGGCCCGGGGGAGGATCAGCAGCCTGTCGATCGAACCTTCGGACACCGCTGCCTCCCGACACGCTCTCGAGGCGGTTGCTGCCGCCGACCAGATCGTCATCGGCCCGGGGAGTCTCTACACGTCGTTGATCCCGGCTCTGATGGTGCCGATGCTCGGCCCCGCGGTGGTCGACTCGACGGCACAGAAGGTGTTCGTCCTCAACCTGGTCACTCAGGACGGGGAGACCATGGGCATGTCCGGGGCTGACCACGTCGAGGCCCTCCAAACCCATTGTGGGGTGGAAGGCCCTGGCATTATCGTCGCCCATCACGGCCCGCTGACCGTGCCCGACGGCCACGAAGCAGTCGAGGTGGATGCCGACAGTGCCGCCCGATTCGGGTGGCGGGTGGTGAATGCCGACGTGGTCGACCAGCATGCCGATTGGCCGGCACACGACCCGATCAAGCTGGGCGCGGTGCTTCAAGGACTGGCCAGCGACGGAGGATGACCATGCCCAAATACCTGACCCTCGACGATGTCGATGTCGCCGGGTTGGACATCCTGGTTCGTTCCGACCTCAACGTGCCGCTGGAGGAGGGGAAGGTGGCCGACGACTTCCGTATCCGTGCAGCACTCCCCACCCTGGAGACACTGGTGGCGGAGGGGGCCCGGGTCACCGTCTGCTCTCATCTCGGTCGACCCAAAGGCATCGACTCGAAATATTCGTTGCGACCGGTTGCCGATCGGATGGCCGAGCTCACCGAGGTGAGAGTGGTGTTCGGGGCTCAGTCGACCGACGGGATCGCAGTATTGGAGAACACCCGGTTCCTCCCCGGGGAGACCAGCAACGATTCGTTCACCGCCCACCAGTTGGCCGCCGGTCACCACCTCTTCGTCCAGGATGCTTTCGGTTCGGTACACCGGGCTCACTCTTCGACCGTTGGGGTGGCCGAGCGGGTCAGGTCGGTGGCCGGTCCTCTTCTCGATGCCGAGTTGGCAGCCTTGGGTGGTCTGCTCGGCGAGCCCGACCGGCCTTATGTCGTGGTGCTGGGCGGGGCCAAGGTATCCGACAAGCTGGGAGTGATCCGCAATCTCCTCCCCAAGGTCGACCGGATGCTGATCGGCGGGGGGATGTGTTTCACCTTCCTCCAGGCCCAAGGCCACGAGGTCGGTGCTTCCCTGGTCGAGGAACCGATGGTGGACACGGTGAGTGAGCTTCTCGCCGAAGACACCGACAAGATCGTCCTCCCCACCGACGTGGTCACCGGTGATCGGTTTGCCGCCGATGCCGATGTGAAGACGGTGGCCGCCGACGCCATCCCCGGTGACCGGATGGGCCTCGACATCGGCCCGGAGACAGCCTCCCGATTCGCCGAGGTCATCCGGGGGGCGGGCAGTGTCTTTTGGAACGGCCCGATGGGTGTCTTCGAATGGGAGTCTTTCCGCAACGGGACCGAGACCGTGGCCGTGGCGATGGGGGAGTGCCCCGGATTCACCGCGATCGGCGGTGGTGACTCGGTGGCCGCGTTGCGAGAGTTGGGCCTCGAAACCTCGGTCTCCCACGTCTCCACCGGCGGAGGCGCCGGATTGGAGCTGCTCGAAGGCCGGGTTCTCCCTGGAGTGGCGGTTCTGGAAAGATGGGCGACATGACCGACCGACTCCCCCTGATGGTGGGCAACTGGAAGATGAACGCCAACCACCTCGAGGCCATCCAGATGGTCCAAAAGCTCTCCTATCGTCTCGAGTCCGAGGACTACGACCGGGTCGAGGTGGTGGTGG
Organism: uncultured Acidimicrobiaceae bacterium; assembly: GCA_964479135.1. Classification (GTDB taxonomy): domain Bacteria; phylum Actinomycetota; class Acidimicrobiia; order Spongiisociales; family ZC4RG35; genus ZC4RG35. The sequence continues at coordinate 1,790 of CAYZKF010000151.1, read as the reverse complement.
CGCCGCCGTTCACCGCACTCCGCTCGGTCCAGATCGTCATCGAACAGGACCACATGAGGATCGGGCTTGGCGCCCAGGACGTCCATTGGGAGTCCGAAGGGGCCTTCACTGGAGAGGTTTCGGCTCCGATGCTGGCCAAACTGGCCGCCCGTCATGTCATCGTCGGGCACTCGGAGCGGCGCCAGATGTTCGGGGAGAGCGACGAGACGGTGAGCCGCAAGGCCCGGGCGGTGCTCGGGGCGGGGATGCAGCCGATCGTGTGTGTCGGTGAGACTTTGGAGGAGCGGGAGGCCGGGGAGGCCGAGTCGGTGGTAGTCACCCAGGTGAAGGGGAGCCTGGCCCGGGTCGAGGACATCGGGTCACTGGCCATCGCCTACGAACCGGTGTGGGCTATCAGCACCGGGCGGACCGCGCTTCCCGATGACGCTGCGGTGATGGCCGAGACCATTCGGGAGACGGTGAGGGGGCTGGCCAACAGCGAGGTCGCCGAATTGGTGAGGGTCCTCTACGGGGGGTCGGTCAACGCAGGGAATGTCAAAGATTTCATGGCGAAACGCCACATCGACGGGGCCCTGGTCGGTGGGGCTTCCCTCGATCCCGACGGATTCGCCGCCATCGTCAGGTACTGGCGATGACTCACACCCTGATCCTGCTCCGTCATGGCCAATCGACCTGGAACCTGGAGAACAGGTTCACCGGGTGGACCGATGTCGGGCTCACCCGCCAAGGCGAGGAGGAGGCCAGGGAGGCCGGCCGCCTGATCCGAGAGGCAGGGTTGGTCCCCGATGTCATCCACACCTCGGTGTTGCGTCGGGCCATCGAGACCGCCGATCTCACCGTCGCCGAGGCGGGGTGGAAAGACATCCCCAGCAAACGGAGCTGGAGGCTCAACGAGCGCCACTACGGGGCGCTCCAGGGTCTCGACAAGGTGGAGACCGCCGAGAAGTACGGTGACGACCAGGTGCTGGCCTGGAGGCGCTCATACGACGTCCCGCCGCCACCGCTTGAGGAGGCTGATGAGCGTCACCCCTCACATGACCCGGTCTACGCCGACGTCGACCCCGGCGACCTGCCCGGCACCGAGTGCCTCGCCGATGTCGTCGACCGGATGCTTCCCTACTGGTTCGAGGAGATCGTCCCCGAGTTGGAGCAGGGGCTGACACCACTTGTGGTCGCCCACGGCAACTCGATTCGAGCCTTGGTCAAAGATCTCGATGGGGTCAGCAACGAAGACATCGTCTCTCTCAACATCCCCACCGGGATCCCGTTGGTCTACCAACTCGACGACGAGATGCGCCCGGTCTCGTCGGGTTATCTCGGCGACGAGGAAGCCGCCAAAGCCGCCGCCGAAGCAGTCGCCAAACAGGCCGGTGGCTAGTGGTGCCGGGGACTTCCGGGTTTGGGGTCTTCTCCGGGGGCCCTGGTAGAATGAGAGGGTTCGTCATGGTGGCGGACATCCATATTTCCCGATGAGAATTGTCACTGCCTTCGCCATCGTCCTCCAGGTGATCCTGTCCCTGGCCGTCATCGCCCTCGTCTTGTTGCACTCGGGTCGTGGCGGAGGGCTCTCCGACGTGTTCGGTGGTGGCATGTCGACTTCGAGTCTCAGCGGCTCGACCATCGTCGAGCGGAACCTGGACCGTCTCACCGTGATCGTGGGCGTCCTGTTCGGGATCAGCACCCTCTCGCTGACCTTCGTGTTGGCCTGACCCCGGCGATAGAATCGCCCCGCCCTCTGTCGGAGTGGCGGAATTGGAAGACGCGCCAGGCTAAGGACCTGGTGGGGTTTA
>CAYZKF010000150.1:0-4895 GCA_964479135.1 uncultured Acidimicrobiaceae bacterium | reverse complement strand
CGGAATGTAAGCCCCCACCCCGGCCATCAGGGCCATCCCGAACACCGCATTGGAATCGGGTTGGATGGCGAAGATCACCCCGGCGGTCATCACCACCATGATCGAGGAGCTGTAGAAGAGACGATCGTTGACTTCGACGGTAAGCAGCTCAAGAAGAACGTAGAGCACCGCGAACGAGATCCATACCGACCAGCCGGGGCTCTCCGCCAGGAAGTAGGAGACGATCAGCACGACCAAGCCCAAAGCGGAGTAGGGCACAGCGATCTTGAGTCTTCGCTGCACCGCGGGTTCGAGCCGGCGATACCGCCGACCCACTGGATTGAGTTGCGACAACCTCATGGGACCCCGTGACATGTTGCCCGATATGTGTGGTGAGCCGGCGTCTTTGTTAGCCGATCTTTGCGGTCGCCGAGCCGGCAGCAATCAATGCTGTCAGGCTGGCGGCGGCAGCGAGAATTCGAACCAGACGGGCCTTCATAATTTTCCCACGCTCACCTTCGTATATCGATTCCACCGGCTTTGTACGCCGATGTCGACGATTCCGCTCCGCTTTGGTTAGTGGGCGTTCGATTACAAGCCTGAGTCGTGACGCCGTGCTCACCCGATCCCAACCCCTCTCGGGGTGGGAATCCTTCACATGTCAAAAAAGGCCCCTGACCTCGCCCGCCGGGGGTATCCAGGCAAGCGGTCAGAGACCCTTGCCCCACCATCTCCAAATAGCATCCAGCACTTCGCAATCTAGCCTCGCCCGAGGTGCTCACAAGAGGAAACCGGTTTTCCCCCTCCACACCGGCGGGCTTCGGCGGTACTCTGACCCGTCCATGGACCACCAGTCACTCCAGGACAAGATCAGGAGTTTGGACGGTGTGGAGGCGGCCCGGGTGGTGTCCGCCAACGGCCACATCGACGAGATCCATGTCCTGGCGCGTCGTACCAAACCACCCAAACAACTGGTCCGGGACGTCCAGTCGTTGTGTCAGGCCCTGTTCAGCCTCAACATCGATCGGCGTATCGTCTCGGTGGTGCAACTGGCCGACGCCGACCTCGATGTCGGGTTACGACCCGCCCTGATCGACGTCTCCGAAGCGTTGGAGGGCACCAGGGCCGAGGTCACCGTCACCCTGAGGTGGCAGGACAACCTCCTGTTGGGGAAGGCTTCAGGTGCCGCTGCCCAAGCCACCCGGGGCCGTCAGGTGGCCGAGGCCACTCTGGGCGCTCTCCGCCAGGGGATCAACAACTCGGTGGCCCTGGCGGTGGGGTCGATGGACGTCCCTACCCTGGGCAGCCGACGGGTGGCGGTGGCCCAGATCGTCCTGGTCACCGAGTCCACCGAGCGAATGCTCCTCGGCAGCGCTTATGTCGACGACGACGAGACCCGAGCCGTGGTCCGGGCGGTCCTCGACGCCCTCAACCGGGTGCTCCCCGACCTCAAGCTCGATTGACCCCCCACGCGGTAGCAACTCCCCATCATCTCTCCGCCGACGCCGGTCGGCGGGTGCTAGCCGGGGGAGGCAACGCCGTCGACGCCGCCATCGCGGTGGTTGCCGCTCAAGGTGTGGTGGCCCCGGAGACCTGTGGGCTCGGTGGTGACCTGTTCGCCTTGATCCATCGTCCCGGATGGGACACGCCCCGTGCCATCAACTCGTCGGGCCGGGCCGGGTCGAATGCCGACGGAGCTTCTCTCCGCGCCGCCGGTGAATCAGCGATCCCCCTGGATCATCCCCTGGTGGTCACCATCCCCGGATGTGTCGACGGGTTGGTGACCCTGGCCGGCGAGCTCGGGTCGCTGCCTCTGGGCGACGCTCTCCAACCGGCGATCGAACTGGCCAGAAGCGGGTTTGCCGTCTCCAACGAACAGGCCGCAGCGTTCTCCGGACAGGCAGACGTCTATCGGGACAACCCGGCAGTCTCGGCGTTCTACCCGGACGGCGAACCGGTGAAGCCCGGTGACATCGTCACCCGACCCGAGTTGGCCGACACCCTCGCCCGGCTCGCCGAGACCGGGGACCGCGACCAGTTTTACCTGGGCACGCCCGGCGAGGACATCGTCGCCGCGGTCGGCGGTCTGATCACCATGGACGATCTCGCCCGGTCCCAGGCGGAGTGGGTGACCCCCCTCTCCGTGGAGGCTCTGGGTCTCACCGCCTGGACCACACCACCCAACACCCAGGGCTACCTCGGCCCGGCCACCCTCGCCGTGTTCGAGATGCTGGAACCTCCCTCCGACCCCGACCACCCCCGGTGGTGGCACCTGCTCATAGAGGCCTACCGATGTCTCGCCTGGGAGCGCGACGACCTGGTCGCCGACCCTTCCCGCCTCGCCCTACCCGCCGAGCTTTTCCTCGACCCCGAGCGTCTGGGCCGACTGGCGGCAACGGTGACCGAGAAGGCGGGGAGATGGCCGACCCGCACCGGCCGGCCCTCGGGGACGGCCTACATGTGTGTCGCCGATGGCGAGGGGATGGCGGTGTCGATTATCCAGTCGAACTTCCGGGGGACCGGTTCGCCCTTCGGTGCGGCTCGTTCGGGGTTCCTGCTCCACGACCGGGGTCTGGGGTTCACGCTGACCGGGGGTCACCGCAACGAACTGGAACCGGGGCGCCGTCCCCTCCACACCCTGTCCCCGACCCTGTGGACCGACGGTGACCAGCCGGCCTGGCTGATCGGCACCCGGGGCGGTGACATCCAACCCCAACTGGTCGCCCAGATGGCCGCCCGTGTCATCGGCGCCGGGCTCGATCCGGCGCAGGCCCAGAACATGCCCCGGTGGGCGATGGCCGACTTCGGGCCCGACTCCCCGTCCGGTCTGGCGGTCGAGCCGGGCATTCCCGACGAGGTGGTCTCCGATCTGAGACGTCGGGGCCACCTGGTCAACCAGTTGGCCGGTCTCCAACCGGGATGGGGACCGATCTCGGTGATCGGTCTCGACGGAGACTCCCGGGTGGCGGCTGCCGACCCCCGGGTCGACACCACCGCCGCCCTGGTCTTCTGATCCCTCACCTCTTCAGGTCGGCGATCACCTGCTGGAGAGCGTCGCGGTCGGTGTCGAGCACCGAGCCGATGGTGTAGAACCCGACCCGCTGCACCCGGTCCCCGTATTTGTTCCTGATCGCCTCGCCGAGCCGATCGATGGGAGCAGCCACCCCGACCTCGAGCACCACTTCGTCGGTGACCACATCAGCCATCTCCGCCCACTCCCCGCGTCGGGACATGGCGTGAAGCCGTTCGCCGATGTCCCAACCGCTGGCTTCGAGGACCGGGTGATAAGAAGGCGTCGAGGCGTAGAAGGCGATCTGCTGGCGGACCATTCCCATCACCTGCTCGACCTCGCTGTCGTCGTTGCCGGTCATGACAAAGACGGTGGTCACCCGTTCCACCTCGTCGACCGACCTCCCGGCAGCTTCGGCGCCACGGGTCATATTGGGCAACACCACCTGGTCGAGATAGGGGATGGTGTGGAAGGGATGGACATGGAACCCGTCGCAGACCTCACCGGCAAGCGCGCTGAGATGAGGGCCGGTGCCGGCGATATAAACCGGAACCTGAGGGTGGGAGATCGGCCCCGGGTCGAAGAAGGGCGTCATCAGGCTGAACTGGTAGAACTCGCCGTCGTAACGGAGGGGAGTGGCCGTCTGCCATGCCGCCCAGATGGCGCGCAGGGCGAGGATGTAGTCGCGGAGGCGCGCCGCCGGCTGCCCCCACTCGGTGCTGAACCTTCTGGTGATGTGGGCTCGGACCTGAGTCCCCAACCCGAGAAGGAAGCGGCCTTTGCTCAGCCGGGCCAGGTCCCATGAGGTGTAAGCCAGGACCATCGGCGAGCGGGGAAAGGCGATGGCCACCGCGGTGCCCAGATCCAGTCCTTCTTCGGTCATCCCCGCCACCATCAGCGGGAAAAACGGGTCGTATTGGGTTTCGGCGGTGAAGAACCCGTCATAACCCGACGCCTTTGCCGAAGTCACAGCCTCGGCCGCCAGCTGGGGAGGTCTGCCGGCGAAGTAATAGTCGACCTTCATCCTCCTAAGGTACCCGGTGTCCCCGCCGCTTTGTCTCGGCGGACTGGAAACCCATTGCCGAAGTACCAAGTGCGAAGTACAAAGTACGATCAGAACATGCTGAAGAGACTGGCCAAGATCTTGGGGATCGTCGGTGGTGTCGCCGCGGTGATCTGGGCGATGCGGGATCGATTCATCTCGGTGGCCACCTCGCGTGAGCCGGTACCCCCGTCGTTCCGTGCTCCCGAAGACCTGACCATCCCTCCGGTCGAGGTGATCGAAGGGATCGGCCCGGTCTTCGCCAAACGGCTCGACGGTGTCGGGATCGACAATGTCGCCCGACTCGCCGGCGCCTCGCCCGATCTGGTAGCCGAGGCTGCCGGGGTCAGCGGCGCCCGGGCCCGCTCCTGGATCGATCAGGCAGCGAGCTGGGGCACATGAGTGCCCTACCTGCATAACCCGGAGGACCTGGCCGGAGTCGTCGGAGAAGGCCCGGCCTACCGGGTAGATCAGCTCCGTCACTGGCTCTACGCCACACCGGTGCTCCATGCCGACGACATGACCAATCTGCCCATCGACCTCCGCGAGCGGATCGGATCGCGGCTCTGGCCTTTCGAGGTGGAGACCGAGCAGAGCGCCGATGGCGGGACCACCAGGAAGTGGCTGTTCCGGGCACCCGACGGCGCCGCCTTCGAGGCGGTCCTGATGGGGTACCCGAGGAGGACAACCCTGTGCATCTCATCTCAGGCCGGATGCGCCCTGGCCTGCACCTTCTGCGCCACCGGCCAGTTCGGGTTCGAACGCCACCTCCAGGCAGGGGAGATCGTCGCCCAGGTGGCCTACGCCGGCGCCTTCCTCCGCCAGATCGGGATGCCCGGTGTCCCCGACCGTGTGACCAACATC
>CAYZKF010000149.1:0-4918 GCA_964479135.1 uncultured Acidimicrobiaceae bacterium | reverse complement strand
TCCGACTAGCGGACGACTTCGACCTGCCATGACGTCGCCGCCGGATCCCGGCGGCCTTTTTGATTGAGAGGATGGGATGACTGACACAAGGCGGGTCTTCTCCGGGATCCAGCCCACCGGGGAGATCCACATTGGCAACTACATCGGAGCGGGGAGGAACTATGTCTCGCTCCAGGAGGAGTACCAGACCATCTACTGCGTAGTCGACCTCCACGCCATGACCGTGCCCTATCGTCCCCAAGACCTGCGTTCGGGCAAGGCCGATGCCGCGCGGATGCTGCTCGCCATGGGCATCGATCCGAAGAGATCACTGCTCTACTACCAGAGCGACGTCGCCGAACACGCCGAGCTGTCCTGGATCCTGGGGACCCTCACCGGGATCGGACAGTTGGAAAGAATGACCCAGTACAAAGAGAAGGCAGACAAGGCGGGTCAGAATCTCGGGTTGTTCTCCTATCCGGTCCTGATGGCAGCCGACATCCTGGTCCACCGGGCACATGCGGTGCCGGTGGGCGACGACCAGACCCAACATCTCGAGTTGACCCGTGACTTGGCGGAGAGGTTCAACTCGCGGTTCGGGGAGTTGTTCCCGGTGCCGGAGCGGATTACTCCTGAGATTGGTGCCCGGGTGATGTCCCTCACCGACCCGACGTCGAAGATGTCGAAGACGGATCCCAGCCCGAGATCGCGGGTGCTCCTGACCGATACCACCGATGAGATCCTGGCCAAGATCAAGGCGGCGGTGACCGACGCCGGCACCGAGGTCATCTTCGACCGGAAGTCAAAGCCCGGCATCGTCAACTTGCTCGAGATCTTTTCGGTGTTCACCGGCCGGTCGATCGAGGACCTGGTCGAGGAGCACCGGACCGGCGGGTACGGGGCGTTCAAGATGGCGGTCGCCGAGGCGGTGGCCGACGGCATCAAGCCGATCCGGGAGGCTTACCAGGCGCTGTCCGACGCCGAGGTCGAGGCGGTGATGACGTCCAGCGCCCAGCGTGCCCGGGTTTCCGCGGCGGAGACGATGTCCATGGTCCGCGAAGCCGTCGGCCTGAGCTGAGCCTTCGAGCCCCGGGGCACTTTCAACCGGCGGTCTCCAACAGCTCGGTGGGGATCAAGAACACCAAGGCGGCCAACAGGTTCCAACCGGAGTGGAGGAAGATCGCCGGACCGAGCCTGCCGGACCGATCGGTGATCCAGGCGAGGATCAAACCGAGGATGAGGATGGGGGGAAGGACTATCGCTGCCGAGCCCAGCCTGTTGGCGGGGTCGAGACCCGGAATGTGGACCGCGGTGAACACCAGGGTGGTCAAAACGAAGGCGAACCAACGTCCGCGATGTTCCACGGCCTTGAACAGGATGCCCCGGAACATGATCTCCTCGGTGAGCGGGGCGAAGAGAACCACTGCCGAGAACAGGGCCAGTTTGAAGAGGAGCGTCGCACCGGGATCGGCGAATGCGTCGGCAATCTCCTGAGGTGGTCTCCCTTCCGGGTAGAGAACCCGACCCACCGGCTCGATGAGCAATGCCGAGCCGATCTGGAGGAGGATGCCAAGCCCGACATAACGGATGTCCTTGGGCTCGACCGCCAGCCCGACTCCCGACCCGGGCTTGCGACGCGCCAGGACCCAGAAAAGGGCCAGAATCGCCAGGAACTGGCCGGCCAGACCCATGAGGATCAGGTCGTCTTCGAGACCAATGGCCTCGCCCAGAAGGAATAGTGCGACCGATCCAAGGGCTCCGGCAAGCCAGACCAGGGCGAAATCGGTGATCGTCCATGGTCTCCGCACCGGGTGGGAGCCTACAGCGGACCCGAGCGCCCACACTGTTACCCTGCGGTCAAGCGCTGAAGAAAGACCGCAAAGTGGAAATCGACATCGGAATCGGCAAATCCGGTCGTCAGGCGTACGGCTTCGACGACATCGCCATCGTCCCCTCACGTCGCACCCGCGACCCCGACGACGTCGACATCTCCTGGCAGCTCGACGCATTCAGGTTCGAACTCCCCATGATGGGGTCGGCGATGGACTCGGCGATAAGCCCGGAGACCGCGATCATGATCGGGCGGCTCGGGGGTCTCGCCGTTCTCAACCTCGAAGGGCTGTGGTCTCGGTACGAGGATCCCACCCCCTACTTCGAGGAGATCGCCGAGCTCTCCGACGAGAAGGCGACCCGCCGGATGCAGGAGATCCACCTCGAGCCGGTCAAGCCCGAGCTGATCGGTCAGAGGATCGCCGATCTCAAGTCGGCCGGGGTAGTTGCCGCCGCAAGCCTGACACCACAACGGGTCCGAAGCTGGGCGCATCATGCTCTCGCCGCCGGGCTCGACATCTTGGTGATCCAGGGCACCGTGGTCTCCGCCGAGCATGTCTCCAGTCGTGAGGAGCCGCTCAATCTCAAGGAATACATCGCCGGCTGCGAGGTGCCGGTGATCGTTGGCGGCTGCGCCAGCTACTCCACCGCTCTCCACTTGATGCGCACCGGCGCCATCGGGGTCCTGGTCGGGGTGGGACCGGGAGCGGCCTGTACCACCCGAGGAGTGCTCGGGGTGGGAGTTCCACAGGCCACCGCTATCGCCGACGCAGCCGGAGCGCGAATCCGTTACCTCGACGAGACCGGCCGTTATGTCCACGTCATCGCCGACGGGGGGATGCGGACCGGCGGCGACGTCGCCAAAGCGATCGCCTGTGGTGCCGACGCGGTGATGATCGGCTCCCCGCTGGCTTCGGCCACCGAGGCGCCGGGCAAGGGTTATCACTGGGGGATGGCAACCTTCCACCCCACCCTGCCTCGAGGCGCCCGGGTTCATGTTGGTGATCGGGGGACCTTGGAGGAGATCCTGGTGGGCCCGGCTCATGAGAACGACGGAAGACGCAACCTGTTCGGTGCCCTCAGGATGTCGATGGCCACCACCGGCTATTCCGATCTCAAAGAGTTCCAGAAGGCGGAGGTGATGATCGCCCCGTCTCTGCAGACCGAGGGCAAATCGTTGCAGAGGTCGCAGAAGGTCGGGATGGGGTGAGGGCCCCCGAGCGCGAGCCCACTGTTCTAGTCGTCGATTTCGGCGCCCAATATGCCCAACTGATCGCCCGACGGGTCAGGGAGGCCCATGTCCGGTCCGAGATCGTCCCCTGGGACATCACCCTCGAGGAGATCCAGGCACGCCGTCCGCTCGGGATCATCCTCTCCGGCGGCCCGGCATCGGTTTATGCCGAAGGCGCCTACCGCCTCGATCCCGGAATTCTCGACTCGGGGACCCCGGTACTGGGCATCTGTTACGGGCATCAGCTCATCGCCGACCTCCTCGGTGGCGAAGTGGCCCGCACCGGTGAAAGGGAGTATGGCGACACCGTGTTCGAGGTCCTCGGCGACTCGGTGCTCCTCGGGGACCTTCCCACCAGCCAACAGGTGTGGATGTCCCATGGCGACCAGGTGGTCGAGGCACCGGAAGGGTTCTCGGTGGTGGGATCCTCCCCCGGTGCCGCGGTGGCCGCCATGGAGTCACCGGAACGAGGTCTCTACGGGGTCCAGTTCCACCCCGAGGTTGCCCACACTCCCCGCGGTGACGAGATCCTCAAACGGTTTCTCTACGACGTCTGCGACGCCTCCCCCACCTGGACCTCGCACTCGATAATCGAAACCCAGGTGGCAGCGATCAAGGCTCAGGTCGGAGAAGACCGGGTGATCTGCGGGCTCAGCGGTGGGGTCGACTCGGCGGTGGCCGCAGCCATCGTCCACGAGGCCGTAGGCGACCAACTCACCTGCATCTTCGTCGACCACGGGCTGCTTCGTGCCGGTGAGGCCGAGCAGGTCGAGGAGACCTTCCGTGCCGCCTTCGAGGTCGACCTTGTCCATGTCAAGGCAGCAGATCGCTTCCTCGAGCTGTTGTCCGGGGTAGTCGACCCCGAGGAGAAACGAAAGATCATCGGCGAGACCTTTATCCGGGTCTTTGAAGAGGCGGCTTCGAGTGTCGGGGACGCCCGCTTCCTGGTCCAGGGGACCCTCTACCCGGACGTGATCGAATCGGGTTCGGCGTCGGCAGCCACGATCAAGACCCACCACAATGTGGGTGGCCTCCCCGACGACATGGATTTCGAGTTGGTCGAGCCGCTACGTGACCTGTTCAAAGACGAGGTCCGGGCCATCGGTGAGGAGTTGGGCCTCCCCGAGGAGATCGTATGGCGTCAACCTTTCCCCGGCCCCGGTCTGGCCGTCCGGATCATCGGCGAGGTCAATGGGGAGCGTCTCGAGGTTCTCCGGTCCGCCGATGCCATCGTCACCGAAGAGATCCGCCGAGCCGGTCTCTATCGGGAGATATGGCAGGCATTCGGGGTCCTGCCCGCAGTGAAGACGGTCGGCGTCCAGGGCGACGGCCGTACCTATGCCTACCCGTTGGTCATACGGGCGGTGACGTCTGAGGATGCGATGACCGCAGACTGGGCGAGGATCCCCTACGAAGTGCTGGGACGGATGTCCTCACGGATCATCAACGAGGTTCCGGGGATAAACCGAGTGGCTTACGACATCTCGTCGAAGCCGCCGGCCACCATCGAGTGGGAGTGACCCGAGACTCGTCTAAGATTCCGGGCAGCAACCGCTGAGGATGGATGCGCAGGACTGCTTGAACACCAAGTTCCCGGGCGGCCACGGCCGACCCGGTCTCGACCCATCGAGGAGCCGTCATGCCAGCAATCCAATTCATCAACGTCACCTTCCGCTATTCGACCGCCGTTGACGTCCTCGAAGGTGTCACCGCAGACATCGGGCCCGGGTGGACCGGGGTCGTGGGAGCCAACGGCTCAGGCAAGACCACTTTGCTCCGGCTGATCGCAGGGGACCTGGCCGGCAACTCGGGACAGGTGCTAGTCGATCCGGCTGATGCCGTCATCGTCCTCTGTGAGCAGAGCGTCGAAGAAGCCAC
>CAYZKF010000148.1:0-4919 GCA_964479135.1 uncultured Acidimicrobiaceae bacterium | reverse complement strand
CAGCTTTCGCCCGGGTGACCGCCTCGTCAGAGTCGAATACCACCACACCTGCAGCCGCCCCGGGTGAGGCGGCCACTCCGGTGACCAGCGGGATGGCCTTGGTGTCGGGAGCGATCCGGGGCCTATGCAGTTGCTCGAGTGAGTCAGGGTCGACACGGAGCACTGCCTCTTCGCGGCTGATGGTCCCTTCGGCGGCCATGGTCACCGCGATCCGGACGGCGGCCTCGGCGGTGCGTTTTCCCACACGCGCCTGGAGGATGTAGAGCACACCTTTCTCGATGGTGAACTCGATGTCCATCATGTCGCGGTAGTGGGCCTCGAGATGGTCCATGTGGGCGAGCAGCTCGGCATGGAGGTCGGGGTGGATACCGGCGAGATCCTCGAGACTCAGGGCGTTGCGGATCCCGGCCACCACGTCCTCCCCTTGGGCCTGGGGTAGATAGTCCCCGTAATAGAGTCGGGAGCCGGTCGACGGGTCGCGGGTGAAACAGACACCGGTGCCCGAGTCTTCACCCAGGTCTCCGAAGACCATCATCTGGACGCTGGCCGCGGTGCCCAAGGTCTCTGGTATGCCGTTGAGACGGCGGTATTCGATGGCTCGCTTGTTCCCCCAGGAATCGATCACCGCCTCGACTGCCTTGCGTAGCTGGAGAGCGGGATCGTCGGGGAGTTGGCCGGGCCGGTGCTCTTCCACAATGGCCCTGAACTCGTAGGTGGCCCGTTTCAGGTCGGCTGCGGTGAGTTGCGAATCGTCGGTCACCCGACGTCGGGCCCGGAGCTCGTTGAGGACTCCTTGGAAGCGGTGCTCCTCGATCCCGAGGACGACGTCGCCATACATCTGGACGAACCGGCGGTAGACGTCCCAAGCGAAATGGGAGTCACCGGACCAGGCGATCAGGTCCTCGACCACCTGGTCGTTGATCCCCAGATTGAGCACGGTGTCCATCATCCCGGGCATGGAGAACTTCGACCCCGACCGGACGGAGAGGAGGAGGGGCACCGGGCCGGCACCGAAGGTTCGGTCGGTCTTGGCCTCGAGCCGTTTTACCGCGATGTCGACCTCGGCCCAGAGATCGGGGGGGATCTCCCCGGTCTCCATGGCCGTCCGACATACCTCGGTGGTGATGATGAACCCGGGTGGCACCGGGAGGTCGAGGGCGGTCATCGCCGCCAGACCGGCTCCCTTGCCGCCATACAAGTCACGGTCTGTCCCGTCGGCCTCAGCGAAGTCGTGGAGGTGGGGCACTGGCACTCCCAGGTTACGCGCGGAAAGGTTGCTGGTCTATTTCGCCGACACCGCCGGTCTTTCCGGACTGCAGCGCCCCGGTCCCAGAGGCGTTGGAACCTCGGCTTCCGACCGACGACCGGCCGTCTGCGACGCGTGTTGTTTGGATCTTCTAGTGTCCGGGTAGACACGCACGTTGCACAAAGGGTGTGGAGTCGACAAGCACTCACAGCGGCGCGCCACCACTTTAAGTGGTAGCGTCGGACCTGCTCATGTCGGCCGAGGGCTGTCCCGGAGTCCGACGTGTGACGGAAAGAGTAAGCGAATCACGAGGAGGATCCGTGAGACGTAGGTTCGTGGTCCTGTTCACCGCGCTCGCCTTGGCGTTGGTGACAGCCATTCCATCGGGTGCGGCACCAGCCGAGCCACCCGAGTTCTCTTCCACCGCTCCGGTGGAAAGAGGCACGTACAACAGCTACATAGTGGTGATGAAAGCCGACCCCCTGGTGGTGACCGAGGGTCGGGAGAATCTCGACACCCCCGGTGCCCGCAACCGCGGGCAGCAGATGCGGGCGAGCCACGACAAGGCATTGCGTGACTCCGGTGTCACCACCACCAAGAAGGTCAACGATTACGTCTATGCCCTCAACGGGTTCTCGGCGTTGATCACTCATGAGGAGGCGGTGAAACTCGCTGCCAACCCGGAGGTTGCTCTGGTCATCCCTGATGAGTTGCAGCAGACGCAGACCGACTCCAGCCCGGGTTTCATTGGGCTCACCGGCCCGGCAGCGCCCTGGACTACAGGGGTAACCGGCAAGGGTGTAGTGGTCGGGATCATCGACACCGGGATCTGGCCGGAGCATCCCAGCTTCGCCGACAACGGTCTACCGGCACCACCGACCGGACCGCTGCCATGTGAGTTCGGCAACACGGCTCACAACCCCGACGATGCCCCGTTCACCTGCAACAACAAGTTGATCGGGGCCCGTCAGGTGATGCCCACCTATCGGGCCGTGATCGGTGCCGACCCCGACGAGTTCGACTCGGCGCGGGACGACAACGGCCATGGGACCCATACCGCGTCCACCGCGGCGGGGAATGGGGGCGTGGCAGCCAGCGTCCTGGGGAACAGCCTGGGAACCATCTCCGGTATCGCTCCCGACGCTCATGTCATCGCCTACAAGGGCCTGGGGAACCTGGGTGGATTCGGCTCTGACCTGGCCGCTGCCATTGACCAGGCAGTGGCTGACGGTGTCGACGTGATCAACTATTCAGTCGGAGGCGGGTCGACCTCGATCACCGCCGACGAGATCGCCTTCCTGTTCGCCGCCGACGCCGGGGTCGACGTGGCCACTTCTGCGGGCAACAGCGGCCCCGGGGCCGCCACCATCCGCAATCCGGCGAAGGTGCCGTGGTTGACCACGGTGGGGGCCAACACCCAGACCCGGTTCTTCGCCGGGACCGTGGAGTTGGGCAACGGGGCCACCTATGAGGGCGCCTCGGTGACCCAGGGGGCCGGTCCGGCGCCTCTCGTCGATGCCGCCGACGCCGGTGGCGATCTCTGCATCCCAGGGTCACTCGACCCCGACATGGTCGACGGCGCCATCGTACTGTGCCGCCGAGGTCAGATCGCCCGGGTCGCCAAGAGCCTGGCGGTGATGCAGGCGGGCGGTGTCGGCATGGTCATGTACGAGAATGACGATGTCGGCAATCTGTTCACCGACACCCACTGGGTGCCGACGGTCCATGTCGACAACACCCCCGGCTTGGCGATCAAGGCGTACATCGCCGACGCAGGCGAAGACGCCACCGCCGAGATCAGGGATACCGCGACCAAGACCATCTGGCCATCGGCTCCGTCGATGACGGTGTTCTCCTCGCGGGGGCCCAACGTCTTCCCCGACCTGCTCAAGCCCGACGTGACCGCGCCGGGAATGCAGATACTGGCGGCCTACTCGCCGTTCGACGATGCCGGGTTCGTTCAGGGTGAGTTGTTCGGCGCCATTGCCGGGACCTCGATGTCGAGCCCACATGTCGCCGGTCTGTTCGCCCTGATCAAACAGGTCAACCCAGGTTGGAGTGCGGCCGCGGCGCGGTCGGCGCTGATGACCACAGCCCACCAGGATGTGGTGGACAACGACCGGGTCAGCCCGGCAGGCGTCTTCGCCCAGGGGGCGGGTCACGTCCGACCGGGCAAGGCGGTGAGCAAGGGATCGTCGTTCCAGCCGGGGTTGGTCTACGACGCCGGGTTGTTGGAGTACTTCGGGTTCCTCTGCGACGCCTTCCCATCGGTGTTCGCCAACCCAACGGCAACGTGTGGCTTCCTCGACAGCATCGAGGTCCCGACCACGGCCGAGAACCTCAACTACCCGTCGATCGCGGTGTCGGATGTTCCCGGCAGCGTCACGGTGACCAGGACGGTCACCAGCGTGGCCAAAGAGGGCGGCAACCGGACCTACCGGCCGGTGATCGAGGCGCCTCCGGGCTTCTCGGTGACGGTGTCGCCGTCCAGCTTCACCCTGAAGAAGGGTGAGTCCCGGACCTACGAGGTGACCATCACTAACGAGTCGGCGCCCGCCGGCGCGTGGAGAGAAGGCTCGCTGACATGGAGGGACCGGACCGGTTCCTACTCGGTCCGTAGCCCGATCGTGGTGAGAGCGGCCGCGGTGGTCGCCCCCGACGAGGTCGTCGGCACCGGCACCAACGGGGATGGGAGCTTCGACGTGGTGTTTGGGTACAACGGGCCCTACACCGCATTGGCCCACGGGCTGGTCGCCGACGCACCCCTCGGAGGGGCGGTTGATGACGACCCGGGCCAGGACTTCTCTGGCTGTGCCACCCCGGCGGGACCGGGTGAGACTCCGCACCTGCTCAACCTGAGCGGAACGGCGCATCTCCGGATCACCATGGAGCAGTCGGATGTCGCCGGTGATCCCGGCACCGACATCGACCTGTTCCTTTGCCGAGGGAGCACCCTGGTGGCGTCTTCAGGCTCACCGGCTACCGACGAGATAATCGACGTTGCCCTACCGGTCGACGACACCTACACCCTGTGGGTGCACGGCTGGTCGGTGCCCGACGGAAATGTGGGGTACACCATCCATATGTGGAATGTCCCGCTGGCCACCGGCGGCAGTCTGGTGATCGATGAATCGCCGGTCGTCGCCACCTCGGGTGCCACCGGCACCATCGAGTTCTCGTGGACCGGAGCGCCGGCCGGGACGGCTCTAGGAGCGGTTTCTCACAACGATCCCGGTGGTGTCGTCGGCCTCACCCTGATCAGGATCGAGAACTGATACAGCAGAGCAGCGACTAGTAGTAGAGGGCGCCTCCGAGGCGCCCTCTACTGTTAAGCGGTGGGTCGGTAACCCCGTACCCCGTATCCCGTATCCCGTACCCTGAAAGAGCCGGGCAGGCTTGTCCCACGGCATAGGCAAATTCCGCGAGAAGTTGAAACGCCCCCTGCACCTGGCAGCGCGGAAAGGCCGCGGTCGAGGTACGGGGTACAGGCATCGGGACGCATGCCACGGGTTCAGGTCATCGCCCTCGGACCTCGAGCAGGATCCGGTCGCGGTACGAGGTACAGCGAAGGAGCGCAGCGACCGAGCCTACCCGCCTATCCGATCGATCATCATCCCCAGTCGACGTGGGACCAGAGATCGCGACACCCCGACAACTTCTTTGACCACCATGA
>CAYZKF010000147.1:0-4981 GCA_964479135.1 uncultured Acidimicrobiaceae bacterium | reverse complement strand
GGCGACGGGGGCGGCGGCGTCTAATGGCATGGCTCGGCGATGTGGCGGGAGGCCTCGGCAAGCATCCTCTCCCGCTCGCCCGGCCCGGCGCTGGCCGGGCCGGAGACGTTCAGCAGTGTCATATGCTCAAGGTAGTCATCAGGCCCGACCGAAAAGCCGGGCGAGGTCACAGGCGATGGCCACGTCGTGCACTCTGATGATGTCGGCTTGGTGCTCCAAAGCGAGAGCGATGTAGGCCGCTACCCGATGGCCATCACGTTTTCGGGGGATGGGGATGAGGACCGGACACCCCAAGGACTTGAGGTGAGACGAGTCGGCGATCACCTGGAGCTGCATCCTGGTGTAGGCCTGGTAGTCGCCCCGGTAGTTGAGGGCGATCCCGGGGTCGATGATCACGTTGTCAATCCCGTCCCGGGTCAGCTCGGCGAGTAGCGACCGGAAACGTTCGGCGGTGTGCTCGGCTTTGTCCTCACGGATCTCTACCGCCCCCACCTCGTGGGGGTTGGCCCCTTCGATATGGACGGCGATGGCGGCCGCTCCGGTCTCGGCAACCACTCGACGCATCGCCGGGTCGGACAGTCCTCCGGTGTCGTTGACGATGACCGCCCCGGATGCCACAGCCGATTCGGCCACCTCCGGTTTCCAGGTGTCGATAGCCACCAGATGACCTTCCGCAACCAGCGCCTCGACGGTGGGGACCACCCGTGACACCTCGTCGGCGGTATCGATGGTGGGATTGTCGAAATGCGATGACTGGCCGCCGAGGTCGATGAGGGAGGCACCCCAAGTGCGGTAGCGATCCGCCATGAGGAGAGCCTCGTCTACCGACCGGGCCACGGTGTGGGTGTTCTTCGACTCCGGAGAGGTGTTGATCACCCCCATCACATGGGTGACCTCCCCCAGAGGAAGCTCCTCTCCACCGAGATGCAAGACGTCACCCACTGTCGGCGAGGCTAGACCGCCAACCTCAGGTAGTGGGGACCGGTGGGCGCGACAAACTCTCTCGAGAATGTGGTCGCGGGATCAGGGCACTGTGATCAGATCCCGGATAGCGGCCAGCTTCGCCTCACCGACCCCAGGGACCGAGAGCAGATCTTCTATCTGACCGAACGGTCCGTGCTCCTCCCGGTAGGCGAGGATCCGACCGGCGAGGACCGGACCGACACCGGGGAGGGTCTCCAGATCGGCGGCCGTGGCCCGGTTGACTGCGACCAAACCTCCGGTCGACACCGCTCCTGACCCGCCGGGTGGGCCCTCTCCTGCTCCCGGCCCCGGGATGAGAAGCTGCTGACCGGCCGACAAGGGCGCCGCCAGGTTGACCGCGTCGGAACGGGCCCCGGGGCGAAATCCTCCCGCTGCCCTGATGGCATCTGCGGTCAATGAGCCGTCGGGGATCTGGACCACCCCGGGCGAAGCCACCCAACCGGCGACGTGGACCTCGATCAATGCGGGAGGGGCCGCCACCACCGTGGCCGAGACCGATGGGCCCGGCATCACCGGGGCCGGTTTCTGGCTGATCCCCAGCACGGCACCAACGACCACCCCGGCACCGGCCAGCAGCAATCCGAAACGACCGTAGGTCGACTTCTCCCCCACCATCCGATAACTACCGGCCTCGGGGCCGAATCGGAAGCCCTCTGGTCGGGCGGTCTCTCACTACCGTGGGGTCGATGCTCGACCTTGCCCGATACCTGGTGGCCCCGCGCACAGTCACCCCGCTGGAGGGCCGTGACCCGCGATCCACGGAGGGGTTTACCGGAGGGAAGAAAGAAGCCATTGCCGATCTCCGCGATCTCAGCGACCGGCTCAGAGAGCTCCAGGAGCTTCTCTGGGCAGAGAGGAGGCGCTCGGTACTGGTGGTACTCCAGGCGATGGACACCGGCGGGAAAGATGGAACCATCCGGCACGTCTTTGGGCCAATCAACCCCCAGGGGGTGGAGGTCTGGTCGTTCGGGGTGCCGTCGGCCCTGGAACGGGCTCACGACTACCTGTGGAGGGTCCACACCCGTGTTCCGGCGCGGGGCACCATCGGTGTCTTCAACCGGTCCCACTACGAGGATGTCCTGGTGGTCCGGGTCCGCAGCCTGGTGCCTGAGGAGGTGTGGTCGAAGCGGTACGAGCACATTCGTCAGTTCGAGCGCATGCTCACCGACGAGGGCACGGTGATCGTCAAGCTCTTCCTAAACATCTCCAAGGATGAACAAAGAGACCGGATGCAGGCACGCATCGACCGACCCGAGAAGTCGTGGAAATACCACAAAGGCGACCTGGCGGACCGAGAGTTGTGGGACGACTTTCAGGAGGCCTACCAGGTGGCGATCAGCGAGACCTCCACCGACTACGCACCGTGGTACGTGGTGCCTGCCGACCGCAAGTGGCACCGGAATCTGGTGGTGTCCTCGATCCTGGTCGACACACTGGTGCGGATGGACCCGAAACCGCCCGACCCCGAAACCGACTTGGCGGGAATCGTCGTCACCTGAGATTCAACCCAGGGTTCCACGCGCCGCTGAGCGGGCCACGCGCCGCCTACGGGGCCCTACAACCCGGGGTTCAGCTAGGCCCCGGACCAGCAGCGAACCTCAGCTGAATCGCTCGGCGACGGAGCGAGCTTCGGCTTCGAGAGGGTTGGACCAATAGGCCATCCGATGCCCGATCCCTCTCCTCCGCCCGGCAAGGTACTCACCGAGATAGCGACGGAGGAACCGGGCCGGGCCGTAGTCGGACCACTGGCGAACGTGTACCAATTCGTGGACGATGAGACGCCCCCGACCGGGGTGGTCGTCGGCGAGCAGATCGGGGTGGACGAATACCCATCGGATCAAGGTGATGGCTCCGGTCCCCCGGGCCCAGATCCGGATCAGCAGCTTCGGCGCAGCTCGCACCTTCACCCGATCGACATCCACCGGGTGGAGCTCGGCCCGGAGTTCCCCGGTGTCGAGCCCGGAGGCTCGGAGGATCTCCCCGGCTGTCACCCCACGACCACGTTGACCAGACGCGGCGGCTTGGCGATGACCCTCTCGACCTGGTGGCCGTCGATCCACGGCCTGGCCTTCTCCGACTCCAGGGCAAGGCGTTCTGCCTCGTCGGCGGTGATCTCCGGGGAGACGGAGAGGCGATCCCTGACTTTCCCGTTGACCTGGACGATCAAGGTGACCTCCTCCTCGCGCACCAGGTCCTCGTCCCAGTCGGGCCATGCCTCGAGGGCGAGCATGCTCACATGTCCCCGGGTCTCCCACAGTTCGTGGGCAATGTGCGGGGCCATCGGCGCCAGCAGCAAAATCAGTCTCCGCAGGACCTCGTCGACTGTCTCCCGGCGTGGATGGTCCTTGAGGTACTCGTCCAAGGCATTGGACAGGATCATCAACGCCGGGACCGCGGTGTTGAAATGGAACCTCTCGATGTCTTCGGTCACCTTCCTCACCGTGCGGTGGGCAAGACCAAGCAGTCTCCGGTCGGTCTCGTCGGCCTCCCGCTCGACGTACACCCATGGCTCGGTGGCCGACTTCCAGACCCGATCGAGGAAACGCCGGGTCCCGTCGATCCCACCCGGATTCCACGCGGTGTCATCGGTCGGTGGGCCGATGAACAAGTGGTAGAGCCGGAGGGAATCGGCGCCGTGCGAGACGAAGATGTCCACCGGGTCGACGACATTGCCTTTTGACTTCGACATCTTCGAGCCGTCCATGGTGATCATCCCCTGGGTGAACAGCCGACTGAACGGCTCCTCAACGGTGGCCAGCCCGATGTCGTGGAGGAACTTGGTGATGAACCGGGCGTAAAGAAGGTGGAGCACGGCATGTTCCACACCACCGATGTACTGGTCGAGGGGCATCCAATAGCCGGCCTTCTCCCGGTCGAAGATCGCCTGGTCGTTGTCGACGTCGGCGTATCGGAAGTAGTACCAGGACGAGTCGACGAAGGTGTCCATGGTGTCGGTCTCCCGATGAGCAGGGCCGCCGCATTCGGGGCAGGTGGTATTGACGAAATCCTCCACCGCGGCGAGAGGCGACTTCCCTCTGGGGATGTAGTCCTCAACCTCGGGGAGCAGCACCGGGAGCTGTTCCCGGGGCACCGGGACCAGCCCACATCGGTCGCAACTGACCATCGGAATCGGACTCCCCCAATACCTCTGTCGGGAGATCAGCCAGTCCCGGAGACGATAGGTCACGGTTGCCGCTCCGATCCCCTGTTCCTCCAACCGCTCGGTGATCCGGGCTTTGGCCGCATCCTGGTCGAGGCCGTCGAGAAAGCCGGAGTTGATGGTGGGGCCGTCTCCGGTGTAGGCCTCACCGTCCCAATCGTCGGGTGGCTGCACGGTGCGGATGATCTCGATCCCGTATTTGGTGGCGAAGTCCCAGTCACGTTGGTCCTGGCCGGGCACGCCCATGATGGCGCCGGTCCCATACCCCATCAGGACGTAGTCGGCCACGTAGACCGGGACGAGACGCCCGTTGACCGGGTTGACGGCACGGGCGCCGATGAACACCCCTGTCTTGTCGCCTTCGGCCATGCGCTCCACCTCGGTGGCGCGTCCCGACTCCTCGATATAGGCCCGAACCTCGGCTTCCCTCTCGGTGCCGGCGATGAGCTCCTCCACCAAAGGATGTTCGGGGGCGAGCACGCAGAAGGTCATCCCGAAGATGGTGTCGGGCCTGGTGGTGAACACCTCGAAGGAGCCCGCGCCGTCCTCCAGCTCGATGGTGAAGCTGGCGCCCTCCGACCGCCCGATCCAGTTGCGTTGCATGGTGCGCACCCGATCCGGCCAATGCTCGAGAAGATCGAGGTCATCCAGAAGCCGGTCGGCGTAGTCGGTGATCTTGAAGAACCACTGCGCCAGATTCCTCTTGACCACCGGGGTGTCGCACCGCTCGCACAGCCCGTCGATGACCTGCTCGTTGGCCAGCACGGTCTGATCCTTGGGACACCAGTTGACTGGAGCTTCCCGCTTGTAGGCGAGGCCCCGGTCGTACAGCTCGAG
>CAYZKF010000146.1:0-4986 GCA_964479135.1 uncultured Acidimicrobiaceae bacterium | reverse complement strand
TCGGAACCGAACATACATTCGATCCTACCAACACCCCCCGACAAATGTCAAGTATCGTCAACAGCCGTTTAATAACCGGTGGGTGTGCAGGTCAGGCCGTGGAGGCTCGTTTGCCCGAGGCCACCCGGTATCCGGCCCAGATCAGGGTGACCGCCAGGAACAAGGACAAGGCGAAGCCGCTCGATTCGCCCAGTGCCAGACCGGTGCCTCCCCAGGCGGCGGCGAGCACGCCGCCTACTATGAGCAGGCTTCCCCAGACCACGGCGCGGTTGCTCTTCCAGAAGCGGACCACGCTGACCATGGCTAGGGCGATGAGGATGGTCGAACCGGTGGACCCGCCGATGATGGCGAAGAGCCGGGGCCCGAACCCGGTGGCGTACATGTCGTGGGGAATCCCGTCGGGGGGCAGGGTCTGTTGGAAGGGGACGGTGGCCACCAGGGTGGTCGAGATGGCTGCGATCGCCCCGAGGAAGATGAGCATCACGTTGCCGCTCCGCTTGCCCACTACCAGGAACATCGAGCCCAGGGCGAGGAAGGGGATGTTGAGTACCGCCCCGAACAGGTAGAAGACTCGGTAAGAGAGTCCGGTCCAGCCGGCGGTCAGCCCGTAGAACAGAGCCCAGGTGGCGATGGCGAACATGGTGATCCCGGCTCCGTAGGCGGCGATATGGGGTCGGGGGCGACGTCGGTAGTCCCCCCAGAGGTCGAAGGCGAACCAGGTGGCTGCCGCGCCGGCGACGAACGAGAGCACCGAGTCGAGGTCCATCTCTGAGACAGGTTATGTCCGCGGGATCCGTCCCCGACCCGACACCGTGTCGGTACACAATGGTGCGATGCGCCCGGTCGTCGTCCAATTCCTCAAGTACCCCGATGCCCTCCACTGGGGATTCGACGCGGTCTACCTCGGTGAGGACGACTACGGGTGGTGGGTCGGACTTCCGGCCGGCTCGAGACGGTGGAAGGGGAACGTGGACGTGGGGCCGAGCACTGGCGACGCGGTGCTGTGTGCACCGTGGGACGGCTGGTGGCATCTTCACTTCACCGGTGACGGAGCGGAGAACTACACCCACTTCGTCGACATCGTGACCCAGCCGCGGTGGCGGTCGGCGGATCGCTACGAGATGGTCGATCTCGACCTCGATGTGGCACGTACTCGAGACGGCCGGGTGGTGGTCGAAGACGAGGACGAGTTCGAGGTTCACCAGGTGAGGTACGGGTACCCGTCAGAGATGATCGAGCGGGCGCTGACCGAAACCGCCCGGATGACTCGGGCCCTGGAGAACCGGGAGGAGCCGTTCTTCGCCGTGGCCGAACAGTGGCTACGCCGCCTCCACTAGCCGGTGCCGGCGATGAGCAGTGGTATCTCCACCTCGGCTCGGCTCAAACCCCCGTGGTAACAGGCCAGTCGTTTGTCGAAGCCCTTGGGGATGACAACCAGGTCGTCGGGGGGGAGGAGGACGCGCTCACCGAGCCTCGATTTTGCGGTGGCGGTGGGGCTGGGGCCGACCAAGTCGGCGGGGTCGGTCAGGTCTCCACCGCTCTCTTCCGCCAACCGTTCCATCTCATCCGGATCCCCCCACATCTGGACCCCACGACTATCCCCGGCGAATCTCAGGTTCGAGTAGGCCTTACGCCCGACCAGCAACTTCTTGTCGTCGGGGAAAGGCGCCAGCCCATGGTCGGCGGTGCCGAGAAGCACCGCCCCCGGAGGCATTCTGGAGGTGATCCGTTCCCAGAGGTCGGCAGCCTCTTGGACTGACCGGGTGAACTCCGGGCTGTCCAACCCGTAGACGTGTCCGGCGAAGTCGATCTGGGGGTAGTAGGTGAAGACGAGCCGGCCCGGTTGGGAGGCGAGTTGGATGGTGGCCTTGACCATCTCACCGACGTCCCAGACCGGTTCGAATCGGGCACCCCGGTAGAGAACCCTGGAAAGCGGGGAGCCCTCGAAGTCTCCAGGCTGGACAGTGATCGGCTCTACGCCTCCCGACCTGAGTCGTTCCCAGAGGTTGGGAGATGGGAGAAGCCCTTCATAGGGGTAGTCGACCACCTCGCCGGCGAGGTTTACCCACTTGAGGGTGTTGACCACCTGGCCGACATCCTCGAACCAGACCAGATGGCCCACCATCCCGTGACGGGAAGGAGGGACCCCGGTGGCCACTGTGGCCAGGGAGACGCTGGTGGTGGTGGGGAAGGGGGCCTGGAGTACTCCATGCGACGCCGCCTGGAAGGTCGCGGCAGCAGGCCGGCCCAGCTGGGCGACGCCAAGGCCGTCAAAGAGGACCACGACGTATGTCTCCCCGTGGGGCACCCGGCCAGGGTCGGCGAGACCGGGCGAGGGAGCCGATCCGGTGAGCCGGTATTCGATCTCGGCGACCAGGTTGACCAACCCATGGCCGTCGTATGAAGGGCTCACCGCCATGAATCAAGGGTAGAGCCGGGGGGTGAAGGGCACTGACTTCGACCGAAAACAGGGGCGGCTTATACTCGCCGTCGGTCGGTATCCCCCAGGTAAAGAGGCATGAGCACCTACTTCGAAAGTTATGTGACGGTTGGTGCCTTCGCCGTTCTCGGTGCGGTACTGGTCATGATGATGCTGGGTGTCGCCACCGTGCTCCGGCCCTCCAACACCAATCGGGCCAAGAGGATGACCTATGAGTGCGGTGTCGACCCGGTCGGCACCGGGTGGAGTCAGACATACATTCGCTACTACGTCTTCGGGCTTCTCTTCCTGGTGTTCGACGTGGAGGCAGTCTTCCTCTTCCCCTGGGCGATCGCCGCTGAGGAGTTGGGGGTCTTCGGACTGGTGGCGATCATCCTCTTCATGCTCACCCTGCTCGAGGGTCTTGCCTACGCCATCAAGAAAGGTGTGCTGCGATGGGAGTAGTCCAGAGGTTCGGTGCCCCCAAGCCGGTCTCCTGGTTGCTCAACTGGTCGCGTAAGTACTCGCTCTGGCTGTTCCAGTTCGGGCTTGCCTGTTGTGCCATCGAGCTGATGGCCGCCTCAGGCCCACGGTACGACTTCATGAGGTTCGGGATCATCCCCCTGCCCGCCTCGCCACGTCAGGCCGACCTGATGGTTGTAGCCGGGACCGTCACCGACAAGATGGCGCCTTCGATCCGTCGACTCTACGACCAGATGCCCGATCCCAAATATGTGATCTCGATGGGATCATGCGCCAATTGCGGGGGTCCCTATTGGGACTCGTATTCGGTGACCAAAGGGGTCGACCAGTTGATCCCGGTGGATGTGTATGTGCCCGGTTGCCCGCCCCGGCCCGAGGCGCTGATGGACGGCATAGTCCTCCTCCAGCGTCTCATCCAGGACGAGAACATCAAGGAGAAATGGAACCGGCGTGACCTCCAGCCAGTCTGAGACCACGGTCCACCCTCTCCAGGACCTCGCCGATCGGGTCGCCGAGGCGGTCGGAGGCACGTCCGAGATCACCTTCGACACGATCAAGGTGAAGGTCCCACTCGAAGGGTGGGTCGAGGCCCATCGCCTGGCCCGCGACCAGTTGGGCATGATCTTCTTCTCCTGGCTCTCCGCAGTCGACTGGGCCAACCAGGTGGAGGCAGGCGACCCGTTGAGCGAGGAGGTCGATGAGCGGATCGAGTTGCTCACCACGGTGTCCGATATCACCGACGGGGATCGAGTCACCTTCTCCACCGATCTGTCCGGCGAGACCCCCGTCGCCCCGACCCTGGTCGAGGTATATCCCGGGGCCAACTGGCACGAACGCGAAGCCCACGAGATGTTCGGGATCGATTTCGAGGGGCACCCCGATCTGAGCCATCTGTACCTTCCTGACTCGTTCGTGGGCAACCCACTCCGCAAGAGTTACCCGCTGCTCAGTCGTGAGGTGAAACCATGGCCGGGCACGGTCGACGTCGAGGGGATGCCCGATCAGGAGGGGGACGACGAGCCGTCGACGGAGAACCCGGAGGCCTGATGGCAATCGACGCCGACACCATCAGGCACCTCAGCGAGACCTCGGTCTCGGTCGAGCTCCAAACCGAGGACATGACGCTCAACATCGGGCCCCAACACCCGTCGACCCACGGGGTGCTCCGGCTGGTGGCCCGGATCGACGGGGAGCGGGCCTTCGAGGTCAAGCCGGTGATCGGGTACATGCACCGGGGCTACGAGAAGCTGGCCGAGGTGCGGACCTATCCCCAGATCACCACCATCGTCAACCGGATCGACTGGGTGTCGGGATATGCCAACGAGGTCCCCTTCATCGTCGCCGCCGAGAAGTTGATGGAGGTCGAGGTGCCCGAGAGGGCCCAGTACATCCGTTTGATTCTCACCGAGATGGCCCGGATGTCCTCCCACCTGGTGTTCATGGCGTCGTACCCCCTGGAGTTGGGGGCTGCCACCCCCCTGTTCTTCGCCCTCCGCGAGCGGGAGCGGATCCTCGACCTGCTGGAGAGTGTCACCGGAGGCCGATTCCACCCCAACTTCAACCGGATCGGAGGGGTCAAGCCGGCCTACGGGTCGGGGTCGGCCACCCGGAAGCTCGCTCAGGACCTCCCCGCCGGCTTCCTTCAGGACACCCGCGCCGCAATGGATCGGGTACTCGAGGTGTGCGACGAGTTGGAGGACCTGGTCGCCGGGAACGAGATCATCCTGGCCAGGACCAAAGGTGTCGGGGTCATACCTCCCGAGGTGGCCGCGGGGTTCGGGGTCTCCGGGCCCAACCTGAGAGCCTCAGGCGTCGCCTTCGACCTGCGGCGAGCCGAGGACTACCTCCCTTATGACCGGTTTGAGTTCGACGTGGTGACCGGCGACAACGGCGACTGCTGGGATCGCTGGTGGGTTCGCCTCCAGGAGATCAGGGAGTCGGGGAGGATCATCCAGCAGGCGATCGACGGGATCCCGTCGGGGCCTCTGCAGGCCAAGGTGCCCAAGGTGATCAAGGTTCCCAAGGGCGAGACCTATGTCAGGGCGGAGAACCCGAAAGGAGAGATGGGTTACTACCTGGTGTCG
>CAYZKF010000145.1:0-5006 GCA_964479135.1 uncultured Acidimicrobiaceae bacterium | reverse complement strand
CGGTACCGACCTGGGTGCCACCGTTGGAGGAGCCCGGGATCGGGCTCAGGGCGACGAACCTCGAGCTCACCGGCCCGGGGCAGGAGCGGTCGGAGTGTGGGATCTCCCTCGAGCAGGGCAACCGTCCCCAGGCCAAAGGCATAAGGCGACTCGATCAGCGATGCGGCCAGCAGACCCCCGTACATCCCCACCGAGGTCTCCAGAGCTGATGAGATCACCACCGGGACGCCGGCGCGACCTGCCAGGTCGAGCGCCCGGCCCACCCCACCCATCGGCTGCACCTTGAGGACCAGGATGTCGGCGCCACCTTCCTCGACGACCCGGAGAGGATGGGGGCTCTGTCGCACCAGCTCGTCGGCGGCCAGCGGAATCGAGACCCGCCGACGCAACTCGACCATCTCCTCCAGGGTGGCCACCGGTTGCTCGACATACTCCAGTCCGTAGCCCTCCATCCCCGTCAGACGGTGAGTCGCGGTCTCCAGGTCCCAGGAGGCATTGACATCGACCCGGATTCTCCCCCCCACGCCCAGGCTCTCGACCACCGCGTCGAGACGGGCCACATCGGCGGCCTCGTTGTCGCCGGGGTCGCCGATCTTCACCTTGGCCGTCGACGCCCCTGATTCCTTGACCAGGTTGGCCGCGGTCTCGGGGTCGACCGCGGGAACGGTGACATTGACCACGATGGTCGAGCGCCCCGGGTCGGGGAGGTCCCCACAGGCGAGCTCCAAGGCCGCCGCCAGCCATCTCGTGGTCACCTGTGGCGGATAGTCGGGGAACGGGGAGAATTCGCCCCATGCCGAGGGCCCCCTGATCAACACCGCTTCGCGATGGTCGACACGACGGAACCGGTGTCTCATCGGTATCCGGACCGGGTGCAGGTCGAGAGCCTCCAGTATCCCCTTCACGAGTCCTGCACTTCGCGGATGTAGTCGATGAGACGGGCAAGCTGGTCCTGGTTGAGACTCGAGGAGAACGAAGGCATCCGCCCCCGCCCCCGCATGATGGTGACCTCGAGGAAGCTGTCGGGTTGTTGAGCCGACGGAGAATCGGGGCCCAGCGACGGGCCTATACCACCGGAGAGGTCGGCACCATGGCAGTTGGAGCAGAGCAGTTGGTAGACCTCCGCTCCGGTGGCGTCCTCGGGGGGCCGGCCCACTCCACATGAAGCCAGGCCAAGGGCCAGGACCAGAAGGAAAGCCGACTTCCCCGACACGCCTCTACCCTTGCTCGGTCTTGTCGACCCGTTCGGCCAGGTCCTTGACCATCTGTGCCCGATCGAGGGGAACCACCAGCACGGCGTCGGGAGTCTCCACCACGACGACACCTGACAGGCCGGCGACGGCCACCACCCTCGAGGTCGCCATCACCAGGGAGTCGTCGACGTCGTCGAGGACCACCCGGCCACTGGCCGCGTTGCCGCGCCGGTCCTTGACCGATTGCCCGAAGAGGGCCAGATACGAGCCGATGTCGTCCCAGCCCACGTCGATCGGGATCACCATCCCCCGATCGGTTCGCTCCATCACCGCATGATCGAAGGAGATGGCCTCGACCCTGGCAAAGCCGGGGCCGAGACGGATGACTCCGCCCTCCGCCGGGCCAACCGCATCACCAACCCCGATGAGCACCTCCGGAGAGGTCCGGGACATCTCCTCCTCGAGATGTCCTGCCTGGGCGACGAACATCCCCGAGTTCCACAGGTGTTGCCCACCGGCGACCAGGGCCTGTGCCTCCTCGGGGCCGGGCTTCTCCTTGAAGCCGGCCAACCGATGGGCACCGTCCACGGCATCCCCGACCTCGAGGTATCCGTAGCCGGTGTCCGGCCTGGTTGGGACCACCCCGAAGGTGACAATCGAACCCGCCCGGGCATGGTCCACCGCATCACCGACATGACTCCGGAACCTTTCCAGGTCGGCGATCAGATGGTCCGATGGAAGGATGACCAGGACATCGTCGGGATCGGCGACCGTCACCGCCGCCGCCACCGCCGGGGCGGTGTTGCGACCCACCGGTTCGACGACCACGACCGACCCGACCATTTCCGCATCGGTCAGAGCCGACTCGACCAGGCCGAGGTGGTTCGCCCCGGTGACCACGATCGGAACCCCCAGCCCGGGCAGCCCGGAGAGCCGGGTCAGGGTGGCGTGGAACATGGAGACCCCACCGGGGACGAGGTCGGCGAACTGTTTGGGACGCCCCGGCGTCGACAGTGGCCAGAGACGGGTCCCGGAGCCACCGGAGAGGATCACGGGTCGGATCACGGACACTGGCTGGAGGGTAACGTCGCCCCGGTGACCAGCGCGATCGAGGCCAGGGGGCTGGTGAAGAGATATGGGGAGGCCACCGCGGTCGCCGGCATCGATCTCACTGTCGACCCCGGCGAGGTGTTCGCCCTCCTCGGCCCGAACGGGGCAGGCAAGACCCCCCCCGTTGAGATTCTCGAAGGCCATCGCACCGCCGATCAGGGGTCGGTGAACGTCCTGGGAATGGACCCCCTGACCGACGGCCGACGGTTCCGCGATCGGATCGGGATCGTCCTCCAGACCTCGGCAATCGAGCCCGAGCTCACCGTCACCGAGGCGCTCGACATCTACGGCGGCATGTACTCGCGACGACGCCCCACCTTTGAGCTGATCGAGCTGGTCGGCCTCGAGGACAAAGCGAAGGCGAGGATAAAGACCCTGTCCGGGGGCCAGCAACGGCGTCTCGAGCTCGCCCTCGGCCTGGTCGGCGACCCGGATCTCCTCTTCCTCGACGAGCCCACCACCGGTTTCGACCCCTCGGCCCGTCGTCAGGCCTGGTCGACGATCGAGAATCTGGCCTCGCTGGGCAAGACCATCCTCCTCACCACGCATTACATGGACGAATCACAGCAACTGGCTGACAGGATCGCCATCATCGTTCACGGCAGGATCGTGGCCGAGGGGACCCCTGGTGCACTGGTGCGACAATACGAGCGCGATGCGGTGATCCGATTCGCCCTCCCCGAGAACATCTCGGCGGCCGAGCTTCCGGTCGAGCCCACCGGATTCGATGACGGGACGATCGAGTTCCGCACCGGCACTCCCACTCCGATGCTCAGCCGTCTCACTCAATGGGCCGTCGACCGAGGGATCGAGCTCGACCATCTCACCGTGCACCGATCTTCGCTGGAGGACGTCTACCTGGAGCTCACCGGAGGGCAGCATGGCTGAGACGGCAGCCACCACCGCCCTCGTCTGGCAACAAGTTCGCTATCAGAACAAGATCTTCTGGCGGACCCCAATCGCGGCGTTCTTCACTCTCGGGTTCCCCCTGATGTTCCTGGTCCTGTTCACTGCGATCTTCGGCAACGAGGTGGGCCCGGACGGGATCTCGACCAGCCAGTTCTTCGCCCCCAACCTCGCCGTGTTCTCCGCGGTATCGGCCTCTTTCACCAACCTGGCGATTGGGACTGCCTACGCCCGCGACCGGGGGATTCTGAAACGGGTCCGAGGCACTCCGCTGCCACCATGGATCTATATGGCCGGGCGGATCGGATCCGCCACCTATATCGGCGCCATCGCCATTGTGGTGATGATGGGGGTGGGGGTGGTCGCTTACGGAGTCCAGGTGCCGCTACGCGGCATCCCCGGTGCGGTCGTGGCGTTCCTCATCGGGGTGGGCTGCTTCTCGGCGCTGGGCTTGCTGGTGGCGGCCCTTGCCCCCAGCGGCGACTCGACACCGGCGATCACCAACGCCACCTTGTTGCCCCTCGCCTTCGTCTCCGACATCTTCATCCGGATCGATGATCCGCCCCGATGGATGGCCCTGATCGGCGACTTCTTTCCTCTCAAACATTTCGCCATTGCCTTCCGAGATCCGCTCAACCCGATCTTGTCCGGCTCTCAAGTTCATTGGGGGCGCCTCGGCTACATGGTGCTGTGGGGGGCTGCGGCGGTGCTGGTGGCGGTTCGCAGCTTCCGTTGGGATCCCAAGGAGAAGAGGGCAAAGTACCAGACCGCCTGAGCCCTGACGGCGGCTTTGACGTGGAGCAGATCGGTTTCAGTCGCTCGAAGAGATGGAGACGAAGCCGCACTCACGACAGATTGAACGGACGATGCCCAGACCGCCCGGAGCCTCGACGAGGACGTGCTCGTGGTTCTTGCCCCCGCCGCGGGTGAACGCCGATTTGACCGCTCCCATGAACCCGGCCTTCTCCCTTCCCACGGCGGCCAGGACCGGCTCAGGGTCGGGATCCGGTGTCTCGTCTTCGTAGACCCCGAGGTCGACCACCAATTCTTTGGCCGAATGGTCGTCGGAAGAGGCCGAGGTCCCCAGGACCTCCTTGACCATTTCGGGGGATTCGACCTCCTCAGCAGCGGCTGCGTCATCCTGGGCAGCGAGACGCTCCGCTTCGGCCCTCTCCGCCTCGAGACGTTCCAACTCGGCCTGTTCCGCGGCAAGTCTCTCCAACTCGGCTTTCTCCGCTTCGGCCTGCTCAGCTTCGAGCTGGGCGAGCCGCTCAACTTCGGCGCGCTCTTGCTCGACCCGCTCGGCTTCAATCCGCTCCAGCTCGAGGCGCTTGGCGTTCACCGCCTCCACTTCACGCTCAGCGGCGGCGAGCCGATCCGCCTCGATCTGCTCCATCTGCTGGCGCTCTTCCTCGAGACGGTCCATCTCGAGTCTCACCGCCTCGGCCTGTGCAGCATCCTCACCGGCCTTTGCGCTCCGCTCGATTTCGAGTGCTTCGAGTCTCTCCCGCTCGGCTCGGAGCTTCTCCATCTCGTTCCGGAAAAGGGTTGACCGTTCCGCCTCGATCCGGTCGTGTTCGGCCCTCTCGGCTTCGAGACGGGCCATCTCCATTCGGAAGGCCTCGATCCTTCGGGCGTCGCGCTCCTCGGCTTCCACACGGAGCTCTTCGAGGCGGCGGTGCTCCCCTTCGAGCCGGGCGCGCTCCGCCTCCAACTTGGTCCGCTCCTCGGCAAGCCGCTCCTCCTCGGCCTGCCGCGCCGCGGAACGCTCAGCCTCGGCAGTTTCCGCTGCCATCC
>CAYZKF010000144.1:0-5037 GCA_964479135.1 uncultured Acidimicrobiaceae bacterium | reverse complement strand
ACTCGGCTGGGCCACCCCCGCCACCATCATCAGCGACAAACTCCCCGAGGAGCACAGTTAGTGGTCGGGGCACAAGTGGACTCCCGACTCAAAGATTGCCGGTTTTGGTGATCCCCGGCGGGACACCGCGGTGCCACATCGCCGACCCGTCCTCGGCTACCACCAAAGTGCTGGGCACCTCGGTGATACCGAGCCGGTCGAACTCTGCAGACCCGGCCTCAAAGGTGATCTCGGTGTAGCCGTCTCCGCCGACTGCACTGTCGAGTCTGCGCCGAGCCGATGCGCACTCGCCGCAGTCGATCGAAGAGAACAGATAGAACCCCGGAGCCAACCCCGAAGACGCCACCGCCCTCGACGGCCGACGTTTCCTGGCCGAAAGCACCGCCGAAACGGCTATCACCACCCCTGTCCCGGCGAGAACGACGATGAGACGAAACAGGACGTCATCCATCGACCAGCGGCACTCCGATCGTGGCTCCTCCACCGTCCTGGCCAGACACCACAAGAAGGGCGACAACCGGCGAGGTGGCGTCCACCAGGTACCCGTCGGCGGCATCGAGGGTCAACTCGAAGACACTCTCAGCCGGGACGGTGAGTGATAGCTGGAACCCCGGCGTCCGCAACGATCTGACGGTCATCGTCGCGTCCTCCAACCCGGGATTGAGCACCACCACCCGGGCCGAATCCGCTCCCGTGGCGAGAGCCCCGGGGAGAAGCCAGCTTCCCGCCGGCTCCGTCGCCCCGGTGGTCATGCCCAACATGGAATCGGTCTGGACCACCAAGGTGGCTACCACCGGCGACGTGGATATCACCCGGAGTCCACGTGCGTCGGGCAGATCCGATAGATCGATGGTGTCCTCCCCACCGGGGCCGACAGCACGAGATATCGCAGCAGCCTCGAAGCCTCCCGGCCCGTAGACATCGACCTGGTACTCGACTTCGGCGTTCGAGGGATTCCCGACAAGGACGCTCGTCGAGACCACATCAGTGGGTATGGGCAGCAACCAATCGGAGGCGGGAGTGACCCCATTCCAGGTCGCTCGGTCGGCTCCGCCGCCCTGATGGGCTACGACGACGACCCGGCCCACCGATGTGTCGACACGGACGGAGAGGCGTTCTCGACCTGGAGCGAGTTGGCCGAAGTCGATGATCTCCGACCCTCTCGACGGCACTGTCACCGAGTCGTATCTGGTGTTGGATTCCAGCCCCAACTCCGATGTCACGGTGAGGGACACCACGGCCTGCCCGGAAAACGGGTTCATCAAATGGAGGCTGAACTCTTGCTGGCTCGCGGTGACGCCTCCGGTGACGAAGACCTGGGGTGGAATCGTGTTGACACAGGCTTCCACCGACATCGAGGCGGAGCCCCGGATGGTTGCTCCCGCTGCCGACGAGCCCGAGGGAAGCTCGATGAGACCTCCGACGGTCCCTACCGCTGCCACGTCGACGACCGGGATCACCGTGGCCCCGTCAGAGCCGGTCGACACCCCGATGCTGCCCGCGGTCGAGCCATTGGCGAAGAGAGTCAACTGGACCGGCCCGTCGTCAGTGGAGAGCGCGGCCAACACCGTGGTCCGCCCCTCGCCCTCCTCCACCGGGCATACCGCGAACAGCGGAAGCCCGAGGCCGGGAATGTCGCCGGGCGCCGGCTGATCCGGGCCCGGGAACAGGAAGACACCGGCGACGAGACCGCCCACCAAGATCAGCGCCAGCGATTTGATCATCGCTTCCTCCGCCCCACCCCGACCAGCACCAGGGAGATGACCAGGACGGCAACCGTGGCCAGTGAGAGCCCAACCTCTGGAGAGGCGCCCCGATAACGGGCGACCCCTTCGGACCCGTCTACCGCTACCGCCCAATCGTCCGGCGACCCGGCGGGCCGCCAGCCTTCGACGTGGTTCACCGAGAGACGGACTGTGCCTCCGGGCTCACCGGTGTAACCGGCGCCGAGGCGAAGCCAGGGGTCCCCGTCGCGGTGGGCCAACGGAATCCTTGCCAGATTCTCAAAGACCCGGGACCCGGGCGCCAGTGGCGTGGGCATCAGGTCGAGCTGGCCGACGAGAGCGTCGTCGAGACGAAAGGCGGGGCCGTCGAGCACCACCCAGTCGATAGCGAAAGGGGCGAGAAGCTCGCCAGGGCGCAGCTCGTCCCCGGTGGCGATCCTGGTCAGAACGGACTCGAGCCGGTCGTCACCTTCCAGTGGCGGGGGAAGCCAAGCCTCGTCGCTGGTCATCCCCGAGCCGTCGACGACCCGGTACCAGAATCCGGGCCCGGGGCGAGCCTCGCCGGGAATGTCGGGTCTCTCTGTGGAGGCGATCAAAACCCGGCCGGGGCCGGCGTCCCCGGCCAGGGCGACGCTGAAGCCGAGACGGTCGTTGACCTCGCCCGATGGCAACCCGTACCGCCCGTTGGCAAGGGGACCGATCGACATGGCGAGGACAACCCCCGCGGCGAGCACTGCCAGCACCCGGCCCGGCTCCATTGAGATCACATCGAGCCCGGCGGCTATCAACAGGGCTGCACCGAACGAGGCGGCGATCAACAGCGCTTCCTCGACACCAGGTCCTCCGATCGGGAAACGGAGGGCAACCATCGCGGCCAGCGAGAACACCGCCCCCACGGTCCCTACCGTCCGCCAACGACCGCCGACAAAGACGATCGGGACAGCCGCGATCCCGATCAAGACGGCCCAGGTCTCGGTGGGAACCACCATGACCCTTCTCTCACCTTCGAGGAGCCATCCCGGGTCGCCGAATACGAATGGAACCGCCACCACCGCCGAGACCAGACCGACCAACCCGATACCCACGCGTCGCAGGCGCAACGAAGACGGGGGCATCACCAGGGCCATCATCACCGGGACCACCACCAGAACCGGCGACAAGGCGGCCAAGGGAAGGCCGACGAAGACTGCCCAGCCGTAGTCCCCAACCGTCCTCGGTCGGTGGTTCTCGTCGGCGACCAGCACCGCCCTGACGACCCATGGAAGGAGAGCCGCCGCGGCCAGCCCGGTCCAGGAGCCGATGCCGGTCAGCACCGCGGTTCCCGGGCCACCGACCAGCACCAGACCGGACAGGTACCGACCGGGGCCACTCAGACCGAGACGCCCGCCGAGACGACCGATCCCGACGATCCCGACAATGACCAGGGCCATGGTGGAAATGGTTCTGGCAGCTCCCGCCGAGCCCCAGGTCACCGCCGACAAGGCTGCAGTGAGCAAGGTGGAGGGATGAACCGGCGCCGAGGAGCCCAGCCCCGAGTCGTTCCACCCGGCCACCCAGCGGTCGACCGCCACCATCGGGGCCTCGAACGGGAAGGTGAAACCGACGTCGGGTACGCCGAGCAAGATCAAAGATCTGGCAGCGAAGACCGCGATCAGTCCTCCGACCACGGCACCCCAGATTCCGGGGGCGGCCCACACCCGACGAGTTCCCCGGGTCAGAGCCTGGTCCTCGTCGAATAGGCCCAGCACCCTGGCGGAGATCTCCGATCCGATCTCACGGAGACGGACCGAGCCCCGGGACTGAAATCGGAACAACTCCTCGTCTCCGGCGACCCTGACACGTCGGTTCCTCACCCTCAGTCTGACCGTGGAGGGAAGGTGGT
The DNA here is from genome assembly GCA_964479135.1 of uncultured Acidimicrobiaceae bacterium. Lineage (GTDB taxonomy): Bacteria > Actinomycetota > Acidimicrobiia > Spongiisociales > ZC4RG35 > ZC4RG35. The sequence goes on along the minus strand of CAYZKF010000144.1, from coordinate 1,431 downwards.
AGAGGTTCCACAGCCAGGAGAGCAGATGTCGCACCGAAGGACGCCATCTGAGCAACAGCAGATTGGCCGATGAGTCGATCACCGAGACAAGGAAGTCGTAGGGGACCACCCAGAGCAAGGTCAATGGGCGATAGGCAGTGAGCATCGCCCGCAGCCGTCCAGCCTGTTCCCGCCACCCCCCAAGACCCTCATTGCACCGCCCTTGGTGATACACCTCGGAGGAGGGAACGCTGATCACGCGACCTCCGGCGAGACGACTGCGCTGGGAAAAGTCGAGACCGGCGGCGATGGGTGGCAGAAGCACGTCGAGCCCGCGCAGGCCCTGGGCCAGGTCGCGGCGTACCAGCATCGAAGCCGATCGGACGAAAGCGACCTCACGGACCACGTCGTACTGCTGTAGATCGATCTCCCCCTCTTCCAACCCGGAGTAGGGCTCACCAAAGACGTCGGTGGCGCTCCCCACAGACTCCAGTTGGTCACGACTTCCCGCGACCAGCAGCTTCGACCCGCCCAACGAGGCCTGGTTGCGCTCCATCTCGGACACCAGGGCGTGGAGAGCGTCGGGACGGGGCCGGGCGTCGGAGTGGAGGATCCACAGATAGTCGGTCCGCTGGTCGGCCTCCCTGATCGCCTGCTCGAGGGTCGCTATCGACTGATAACCCTCCGGTGCCTCGCCTTCGGCTCCGACAATGACCACTTCAGGCTCGGGTTGATAGATCTGACGTCCCACCACGGCGAGGGCCGCGGCGAGGTCGGCACCCTCGACCACGGTCAGCAATACCCGCACCCGTGGCGCGCCAACGAGCACTTCTTGCGATGGGGTCTCCGCCTTCTGCGGAGCGACGGGAGCGGTCATTCGGGAAGCCATTGTGAACCGGAGTGCTCCGCTGGGCAATATCTTCCCCTCTGATGAAGGTAGTCGAGCTCTCCGGTGGAGTTGGTGGCGCCCGTCTGGCACGGGGGCTCGCAGCCCTGCCTGACGTCGAGTTGACGGTGGTGGTCAACGTCGGAGACGACGAGACGATCCACGGTCTCCATGTCTCGCCCGACATCGACACCGTGGTCTACACCATGGCCGGCGTCGAAGGGCCGGAGGGGTGGGGACGGGCCGACGACACCTTCGACTTCAACGAGGAATTGGCCCGGTTCGGGGTCGACAACCGTTTTCGGCTGGGAGACCTCGACCTGGCTCTCAATGTCTTCAGGACACGTCGGCTTGCCGAGGGTGCCCCGCTCTCCGTCGTCACCGGTGAAATCGCCCGGGCATTCAACTTGGGGGCCGCCATCCTGCCGGTCACCGACGACCGCCTGCGTACCGAGGTGCTGACCGGCTCGGGTTGGACATCGTTCCAGGAGTACTTCGTTCTCCGGCAAAACCGGGACGAAGTGCTGGAGCTCGCCTACCGGGGATCTGAGTCGGCAACCCCGGGG
>CAYZKF010000143.1:0-5059 GCA_964479135.1 uncultured Acidimicrobiaceae bacterium | reverse complement strand
CCCGTACCCCGTACCCCGTACCCCGTACCCCGTACCCCGTACCCCGTACCCCGAAAGAGCGTGGCAGGCTTCTCCACGACACAGCCAGATCGCGAGAAGCTGAAACGCCACTCCACCCAGCATCGCGGACATGTCGCGGTCGAGGTACGGGGTACAGGCATCGGGACGCATGCCACAGGCTTAGGACATCGCCCCCAGAACTCCAGCAGGACCCGGTAGCGGTACGAGGTACGGCGAGGGAGCGCAGCGACCGAGCTACGAAGTACAGGCATCGGGACGCATGTCACGGGGTCAGGTCGTCGCCCCCAGAACTCCAGCAGGACCCGGTAGCGGTACGAGGTACGGCGAGGGAGCGCAGCGACCGAGCATAGACCGAGATCCGCTAGCCGGACAGGGTCGCGAGTACCGTTTGGCCCGTGTTCGACACGGCCGAGTCCAACCGGTCAATGAAGATCCTGTTAGGCGCCTTGGTCTTCGTCCTCGGGGCCCAGTCGGTCCGCTTCTTGTTCGGCTCGATGGCCTGGTATCTCCGGGACACCGTCGGCATCGGGGTGATCGACCTGATCCCGATAGCCCTTGCTCCTTTCCTCCTCGGTGCGATCTTCCCCATCCTCTCCCGATGGTTGACGGTGAGAGGTGCCATGTGGTCCGGGGTGTGGGTGTTGGTGGCGGCGAGAACCTACAACCAGATCTCCACCGACCCGGCTGTCGACTTCTGGACGTCGGCTCTGGCGGTGATGGCTTTCGTCGGGCTTCTCCCCCTTCTCCTCAGCTTGGGGAGGTCGACCCTGGTGGGCGGGGTGCTCCTCGGACTGGCGATCGACTCAGCGATCCGGGGCTCGGGTCTCAGTCTCGACCTGGCATATCAGCCGGGGGTCGGTGCCATCGCCGCGGTGATCGGCCTTGCAGTGGCAACTCTCTATGTTCTCTGGGCCTGTCCCACGGTGGAACGCCAGGGTGTGCCCTGGGGGCCGGGATGGACGCTGGTCGGGATCGGGCCCTTCCTCTTCTTCCAGTTCCTCATCTTGCAGAGTCAGGGTTGGGTGTCGGAGGTTTCCGGGGCGGGAGGGCCTCAAACCCAGCTCCGAATCGCCCTGCTCAATGTGGTCGCGTTGTTGGTGGTGGGCAAGTTCGAACGAAATCGCCTGATGACGATGATTGCCGCCGTTGTGGTCCTTGCTGCCCTGGCCCTGGCCGAAGGCCCGGCGCTCGCCTTCAACATCCTTTCCATCCTGGCGATTCCTGCGGCCGGGTTGGTCTGGTCCTCGCTGGTGCCCGATGTTTATGAGCGGGGGGTCTCCTCCTCGGCCACATATCTGGTGATCGGGATGACCCTGTTGGTGATTCTCGGTTTGGCCTACTACGTGCCGCTCGATCTCAGCCTCGGATTCGACCAGTCGGCTGCACGCTTCGGCGGTATCGTCCTGCTCGGACTGTTCGGGATGGGCGGCGTCATCTCGATGGCCGCAACCCGACTCGGGGTCACCGGTCAGACCTGGGCGTTCGCCGCCCTGGCATCTCTGTTGCCGCTGGTCGGACTGCTCCTCGCCGGAACCGACCGCCAACCGGCGGACACTTCCTTCCCGCTCCGGGTGATGGCTTACAACCTCCACTCCGGTTTCAACACCGACGGGAATCTCGACATAGAGGCCCTGGCCCGGGTGATCGAAGACTCGGAGGCGACCGTGGTCGGTCTCCAGGAAGTGTCGAGGGGCCAACTGATCTCGGGGGTGGCCGACCAGTTGACCTTGCTCCAGCAGCGTCTCGGATTCGAATATGCCGCCTACTTCGGGACCACTGATCCCACTTTCGGCAACGCGGTGCTCAGCAGGTTCCCCATCGTCGACACGACCATGACATATCTCCCCGTGGTGGGGACACCTCTGCGTCGGGGATATTTGGGGACCAGAATCGAAGTCGGCGGGACCGAGGTGCTGTTCATCAGCACGCACCTACAGCATGTCAACGATCGGGCGGTCCACGACGATGATCCCGAAGCCGATCTCTACCCGGTCCACCACGAGCAGATCGCTGCCATCCTCACCGAATGGGGCGGGGTCGAGCCCTCGATCCTGGTCGGCGACTTCAACGCCCGGCCCGGATGGGCCCAACTCGAAGAGCTTGTTGCCGCCGGGTGGGTCGACGCCTGGGCCGAGGCTGGTGTGGGCGAGGGGCTCACCTCACCGTCTGACGACCCTCGGTACCGAATCGACTACATCTTCCACACGCCGGATCTGGAGACAGCCGATGTCGGGGTCATCCAGAGCCGGGCCTCAGATCACTTCCCGGTGGTCGCCGACATCGCGCTCCGCTGACCAGGGTCGGGCTCGATTCTCGCCCCAATCCCGACGGGAGTTCGGCCGGGCGGCAATCGACCGGACGCATGGGGCGTCCCGGTAATGGCCCAGACGGCCTATCAAGATTGAGTGGTCGGAATGCCGATCAGTACCAATGGGTATTGAGGGTGAGACCCAGGATCGGAACAGACGACGGAAGGTGATGGCATCCCTGGCGGCAGGGTTGCTGGTCGTCCTGTTCGTCGCCGGGCTCACCTTCGCCAACTCGATCGGCGCTTCCCGGGTGGCAGCCAACGCCGCCGCACTCCACTGGGCCAACTCGGCGAGCGGGGTGTCGGCACTTACCCGGGCGGCTCTCGCTCAAGCGGTCACCTTCTCCGAACTCCAGTCTCGGGGGTTGGCCGGTCTCTCCGATCTCGAATTCGCCCTGGAGCAGGTGGAGATGGCAACCGACGAGCTGGCCGTCCTGGAACAGGCCGGTATAGAGGGTGCCTCGTTGGCCGCTTTGACTCAGTTCCGGGCATCGGCGGTCCGGGCCGGCGATGCCCTATCCACATTCGACACCTCTTCCGCCATGGACGAGATGGAGCGGTTGGAGCAGGTCTATCTCGACCTCGCCACCGAGCTTCGCCTGGAACAGGATGCCATCCAAGTGGCGATCGCCGCCCACACCGATGCCGCCGCCCGGGTCAACGGATACCTCGTGTTCGTCCTCACCCTGGCGATACCGGGGGCCGCGGTCATCGTCTATTGGTTGATCGCCCGCCGTCAAATGAAGGAGCATCTGGCCCGTAGCGAGGTCGAGATCGAGGCCGAACGTGCCGTGGGCCGAGCCAAAGACTCTTTCATCGCCGGGTTGTCCCACGAGCTGAGGACCCCTCTGACCTCGGTGTACGGGTTTGCCGAGATCCTCGCCGACGGGGAAGCCGAGGACCCCGAGCAAGTGAGGGAGCTGGCCGAGATCATCGCCAATGAGTCGTCGGAGCTGACCCGGATGGTCGACGACCTCCTCGCCGCTTCCCGTCTCGACAGCACGGGGATCGAGATCGAGATGAGCCCGACCCGGGTCTCGTCGGCGATCGAAAGCGCCTTGGCGCCCTTCCGACGTGCCGGGGCAGAGGTCCGCTGGGATTCGAGCGACGCCCTGGTCATGACCGACGTCGCTCGACTCCGCCACATCCTGGTCAACCTGGTGTCCAACGCCGTCCGTCACGGAGGACCCGACATCGGAATCGAGGTGTCGGCCGCGGAGAGCACCGTCGAAATCGAGGTCTGGGACACCGGGAAGGGGGTGCCCGAAGATCGGGCCGACAATCTCTATGACCGTTTCGCCCACGCCGGGACCTCGCCGCTCCTCACCGGGTCGGTTGGGCTCGGTCTGGCGGTGGCGTCCAGTCTCGCCGCCAGGCTCGAAGGATCGTTGCGCTACCAGCGGTTCGGAGGAAAGACCTACTTCGTGGTCACCCTTCCCGCCTATTTAGTCGGCGACATCGACCACGGGGACGAAGCAGCCGGGGACGGCGAGATGGCCCAGCCACCCGAGACCGAGTCGGTGTCGGACATGATCCGGGCGCTGTCACCGTGACCCGGGCACGGGGCACCGGTCTGGTCCTGGTCGCGGTGCTGTTCGCTTCGACTGCTCTGGCCCCGCTCGCCTTAGCTTCGGGGGATCAGGCCTCATATCGCGACCAGTTCAACAAGGTCAGCTACGCCGGCGACGACGGCAGCCTCTCCTGGGCCAATCCGTGGACCGAGATCGGGGACAACACCAACAACCCATCGGCAGGTGCGGTCCAGGTCGTCACCGGCTCACCGTCTTGTGCCAGCGGAGGGTGCCTGAGGGCTCGTGGTGGTCCGCTGCCTGTGGACCCGATCGGTGCCGCCCGCTACGCCGACACCTCGCTCTTCAGTGACGCCAAGCTCTCCTTCTTCCTCCGGGCCGTCTCCCTCGAACTCCCTGCGGTACCGCTCCAGGGTGTTGCCGAAGTCCAGGTCATCAAGCAGGGAGGCAGTTGGACCACCGTCCAGAGTTGGGACATGGTCGATCTGACGGGTGAGGGCCTGACCAAGACGGTGTCGATCAACGGGTTCCTCTCGGAAGGATTTGGGGTGCGTTTCCTCGTCGTCGGACTACTCGGGGGGGAGATGTTCGTCGACAACGTCGAGATCAAAGGCACGTTGACACCAGCCCCGACCACCACGACCACCATCAATCCGACCGAGACCACAATCAAGCCTTCCACCACCTCGACCTCGACGCCTCCTCAAGCCACCGGTGGCGGCGAGGAGACATCCCCACCTCGTGACACCCCGGAAACAACCACGACCACATCATCCCAACCGACGTCGACCACCAACCCCCGGACCACCGAGACCATCGAGACCACCGAGAATGTGGCGGCGGTGACCTCTGACGATGCCGGCCCGCCACCCGGTACCGGCGGCCTGCGCCATGCCCAACACGGGATACAGGCCAGCTACGACCAGGGGATGGTTGGTGACCCAGACATGAACCGATCCGAGGTTCTCGGATTGACCATCGACTACCGGATGGCCGTCGAAGCAATCAGCTCGGCCTGGATGGGGTTGGTCGGCCTGATCCTGGTCATCACCGCCGCCCTGGTGACAGGTCACGACCGACACACCCCAGACGAGCCAAGGCGATCCCGGTTGATCCGCCCCTAGTGCCCCGACCAACTGTGACAACCGGGGAGGTTGTCCCTGGCGGAATGGTGTGATTGGTTGAGCCCTCCTGATGAGAC
>CAYZKF010000142.1:0-5077 GCA_964479135.1 uncultured Acidimicrobiaceae bacterium | reverse complement strand
TTATCGGTGGCAACCCGCCAGGTTTCCGGTGGCCGGGGCGCGCGGTCCGTGGCCCTGCGGGAGACCACCACCTCGCCGTCGGGGGCAAGCATACGGTCGAGCAGGGCGAGCTCCTCGTCGACAACGGTGGTGGGCAGGTCCCAGGGAGGGTCGATGAAGATCAGGTGAAAGATCGAGTCGGCCCGATCGAGAAACCCTTTCACGTCCCCGGCAACGATTACTCCTCCCAACCCCAGGGCCGAGACGTTGCCCTTCAGTGCCAGCAGCGCCTTGCGCCCTTTTTCGACGAAAACCGCGGAGGACGCCCCACGGGAGAGCGCCTCGAGCCCGAACGAACCGGAGCCGGCATACAGGTCGGCGACATCTGCACCCCGCACCCAGTCCCCGATCGAGGAGAACACTGCCTCCCTGACCCGATCGGTGACCGGCCGGGTGGCTTTGGTGTCAGGGCTCTTCAATCTCCGCCCCCGAGCGGATCCGGCAATGATCCTCATCTCAGCTCACGAAAAGCCACTCGACGGCCTCCCCGAGCATCGCCCTGATCTCCTCGACCAGCTCGGGGTGGCCGCTCAGCTCGGGATCCGAGTCGACCAGGCCGAATGCGTCGCGCCGCGCCGCCATCAGGGTGTCGAAGTCTTCGATGACATCAGCCACCTTGAGGTCGTGGACTCCTGACTGGCGTGTCCCGAACACCGTTCCCTGGCCCCTGATTCGAAGATCGGCGTGGGCCAACTCGAAACCGTCGTTGCTCGAAACCACCGCGGACAGCCGTTCGTCGGCCTCGTCGGTGGTGGGATCGGCGATGAGAACACAGACGCCGCGGTGTTCGCCACGCCCGACCCGGCCCCGCAACTGGTGGAGTTGACTGAGACCGAACCGGTCGGCGTCTTCGATCACCATGACCGTGGCGTTGGGCACGTCGATCCCCACCTCGATCACCGTGGTCGAAACCAGCACGTCGATCTCCCCGGCCCGAAAAGACGACATGACGGCTTCTTTCTCGACGGGCCGAAGCTGGCCGTGGATCAGAGCGACCGTGAGATCGGGGAAGATCGCCGAGAGCCGCTGGTGCTCGGCGGTGGCCGAGGCCGCCTCCACCTTCTCGCTCTCTTCGACCAAAGGGCAGACGACAAAGGCCTGACGTCCCGCGGCAACCTCGTCGCGGATCACCTGCCAGGCGATCCCCTCCTCGTACCTGCTGATGAACCGGGTGGCGACCGGGGACCGACCAGGCGGCATCTCGTCGATGCTGGATACGTCGAGATCGCCATAGAGGGTCATCGAGATGGTCCTCGGGATCGGGGTGGCGGTCATGATCAGGAGGTCGGGGTCGATCCCGTCCGCTTTCTCCTTGAGCTCGACTCTCTGGGCGACGCCAAAGCGATGCTGCTCGTCGACCACGGCGACACCGAGGCGGTCGAACCGAACCCCTTCCTGGATCAGGGCGTGAGTTCCCACCATCAGGTCGACCTGACCGGAGGCGATATCGGCGAGCAGTTGGGCCCGGGTGACGTTCTCGTCGTAGTTGGCCGTGGCGGTCGACCCGGTGAGCAGGGCGACATGGACCGCCGGCTCCTCGCCGGCGAAGAGGCTGTCCATCCCCAGCCTCCCACCCGAGCCGAAGGGCTCGGGGGACATCCTCGCCTCGGCCAGGAGGTGGGTCACCCCTAGATAGTGCTGTTCGGCGAGAACCTCGGTAGGAGCCATGATCGCCCCCTGCCAGCCGCCTTCGATCCCATCGAGCAGGGCGGCCACCGCCACCACGGTCTTGCCCGATCCGACTTCGCCCTGGAGGAGTCGATGCATCGGGTTGGGACTCCGTAGGTCGGCACGGATCTCGCCGAGGACCTTCTGTTGGGCCTCGGTGAGCAGGTAAGGGAGGCCTCCGAGGAAACGCCCGGTCAGCCGGCCGTCGAGTGAATGGGCGATCCCATCGGAATCGGCGATCCGCTTCTTCTTACGGAGGGCAAGGGCCAGCTCGAGTCGGAACAACTCGTCGTAGACCAGTCGTCTCCGGGCATGTTCGGCCTCGTCGATCGTCTGTGGGAAGTGGATGTTCTGAAATGCATCTTCCCGGGTGGTGAGCCCGTGGGCTGCGAGAAACTCGATGGGGACGGGGTCTTCGATGGGCACCGCTCGTTGTAACCCGTTGCGCAACCACGGCACGAAGTGCCAAGGCTTGATATTCCCCACCTGGGAGTGGATGGGGAGTATCCCTCCCTCACCGGGCTCTTGTTCCCCCTCGGCGAGCTTGCGCGATTTGCGGACCCGGAGTTGGCGCTGCCCGCGGAAGGTGCCGACGACACCGGAGATGGCCATTCGGGTGCCGGGGGGGAGTCCCTGAAGATGCCTCTGGTTGAACCAGATCGCGGTCATGGTCCCGGTCCCGTCGCTGATCACCGCCTCGATGATCAGTAGGTTGCGCCGGGGGCGTCGCTCCCGGACCGAACGGACCTCGCCGATGATGGTGACGTCGGCGCCGACCTCGGCAGTGGCGATGGTGGTCCCCTCCGACTCCAGGTAACGGTGGGGCACGTGGTGGAGCAGGTCGGCAACGGTCTCGATCCCCGCCTTAGCCAGGGTGCGGGAGTGGGCGGGGCCGATTCCCTTGATCTCCTGGACCGGATACCCGGTGAGTTTGGCGAGGGTGGCCATCGAGCCCACGGTACCTCCCGATCCGGACAGGATCGTGCGACGAGAAATGGGACTTGAGTCGTCAGCTGGCTAACATTGCCCACCGGTCGGGGTGACCCGCCATCCCTTCAGGTTTCACGACCATCCCAGGAGTGTTCGCCATGTCTTACAGATGCGAGATCTGCGGCAAGGAGCCCAGCTACGGCAGGACCGTCAGCTTCTCCCACAAGCGGAACAGCCGTCGCTGGCTGCCCAACATCCAGAGGATCCGTGTCAAACACGGCTCCAACACCCGCCGCGCCCGGGTCTGCACCTCGTGCATCCGAGCCGGGAAGGTGGTCAAGGCCTGATGGACCAAGGGGTGGTCAAGTCATACGACCCGGTCACCGGGGTCGGGATCATCGTCCGCGACCAGGACCGATCCGAGGCTTTCCTTCGACCCGGGTCACTCGAAGACTCGGTGTTCCGCACGCTCCGCCAGGGCCAGAGACTTCTCTTCGACACCACCGAGGAGGACGGACGTCACTTCGTCACCACCGTCCGCCTCGGCCAGGACGGGTACTAGCCGCTAGGGGCATCCGGGCCGCCCCTCTGCCCGATCCACTAGTGTCGCCGCACCTATAGAGCGATAGGAGGCTCATTTGGTGCAGGCTTATGTCCTGATACAGACGGAGGTCGGCAAGGCCGCCGTCGTTGCAGAGCAAGTGCGCGGTATCCCCGGTGTGGAGAGCGCCGACGATGTCACCGGCCCCTACGACGTGATCGTCAAGGCCAGCAGTGAGGATGTCGACTCCCTGGGCAAGTTGGTGGTTGCCAAGATCCAGGCGGTCGACGGCATCACCCGCACCCTCACCTGTCCGGTGGTGCATCTCTAGGGGCGCACCACACAACACGTCGTTTTCAGCCGAGCTTTGAGGCGATGGCGCCGGCGCTACGCAGCGCCGTCCCATCGCTGCCCGCGACCGAGAAGACTCGTGTCGGGGTCGACGCCGCCTCAGCGACCATATCGGTGAACAGCTGTGTCCTGGTCAATGGGGGATCGATCCACAGATAGGCGGCCATCGAGCCAGGAATGGTGTTGACCTCGTTGACGAACACCTCTCCGTCTTTTTCCAGGAAGTCGATCCGGGCGATCCCCCGCAACCCGCCGACCTCCGTCACCCGGCGGGCGAGACGATGGATCTCCGCCTCGACCCCGCTTTCGATCTCGGCGGGCAACTCCCGGCCCCCGGTGACCTCCCCGCCCCAGGCCAGGTACTTCTGGTCGTAGGAATAGATGCCCTCCCCGGAACGTGACGGGGCCTCTATCGCCGACAACTCGATGCCGGGGTAGGTCCGCACCGCGAGCTGTAGGTCACGACTCTCGGTGAGGAACGGCTCGATCACCGCGCCTTGGTCGAGAAACGACGATGTCTTCTTCAGGGCGAGGACCGTCGGCCAGTCATCGGCGATCTCGATTCCGATCGACGAGCCTCCGAACCGGGGTTTGACGATGTAGGGACCGGGGAACCCAGGCGGCCCCTCATCACCACCGGTTACCAGGGCCCGAGGCAGGGTGGGGAGCCCGGCGGCGGCCATCGCCGCCCCGAACGCCAGCTTGTCCATCCCCAACGCCGAGGCCGCCTGTCCCGGCCCGGTGTACCGGTGCCCGGCAAGATCGAGGAGCCCCTGGAGAGTCCCGTCTTCCCCGGGTCCGCCATGACAGGCGATTACCACCGCGGAGGGGCCGATCGGACGCTTCTTGAAGACGAAGCCCTCGCCGGGGGATGCGACGAAGCTGGCCTCGCCGGCCTTCCGGGGCACACCATCGGCGAAATCGGCGGCCTCCATCCCGGCATCGACGATGTGCCACTCCCCCGACTTCGACCAGTAGACCACGTCGACGTCGCCCAGGGCGCGGGCCACTTGGAGCCCGGTGAGGATCGATATGTCGTGCTCGTCGGAGGGGCCGCCAAACACCACCAGCGGTCGGGTCATCGGTCTCCTCTCACGGATAATGGTCGGGTAGATCGTTCTCGTAGAGAACGGCGTCACCGGGACCAAGGTTGGCCCTTGCCCAGGCCACCGCCTCTTCTCTGGATTCGACGACGGTAACCGAGGCTTTGCCCTTCTCGGCGCCACGGAGGAGGGCCTTGCGGTTGGTCCGCCCCACGATCACCAGATGATCGGCCAGGGCGGCGGCCTCGGCGGAGAAGTTTTCGTTCTCGGTCGCCTGGCGTGGTCCCAACTCGACCATCCCGGGGGTGATCACCGCCCGGGATCCCCCATAATTGGCAAGGAGGTGAAGAGCCCGCCTCGCCCCAGCCGGGTTGGAGTTGAAGGTGTCGTCGATGATGGTGAATCCTGCCCCGGAGGTGGTGACCGTCTGACGGTGCTCGGGCACAGGGAGGTCATCCAGTCGGGCGACCACCTCCTCGACACCGAGGCCCATCCCCAGGGCCAC